>JAJZUR010000139.1 GCA_021848375.1 Pseudomonadota bacterium
GTAAAGTCGATGAATATAATGAAGCGGTTGGAAAATGTAAACAAAGTCTTGCAAGACTGCTGGTACCGTTAGACATAAAAGATAAGCAAAATGCTGCAACCCTGATTGTCAATCAAGGAAAGATTACTTTTTCAGAGGTTAAATTTCATTACAAGGGAACTGCTCCTCTTTTTCAAAATAAAACTGTAACAATTGCGCCTGGTCAGAAAGTTGGTTTGGTTGGTTATTCAGGCAGTGGTAAATCGACGTTTGTAAACTTAATTTTGCGACTTTTTGAGGTTACCGATGGCCAAATTTTAATTGATGGCCAAAATATTCGGGATGTTACGCAAGATAGCTTGCGTAGCCAAATTGCCCTGATCCCTCAAGATCCTTCTCTTTTTCATCGAACGCTGATGGATAATATTCGGTATGGAAAAATAGAAGCAACGGATAATGAGGTGATAGAAGCTTCTAAACAAGCACATGCTCATGAATTCATTGTAAAGCTTCCCGAAGGCTATGATTCCTTGGTAGGGGAGCGGGGCGTTAAGCTATCGGGCGGTCAAAGACAACGTATTGCAATAGCAAGAGCGATTCTTAAAAATGCCCCTATTTTAATTTTAGATGAAGCCACTTCTCAATTGGATTCTGTAACCGAGATTGAGATCCAACAAAGCCTATGGGAATTAATGCAAAACAAAACATCCATTGTGATTGCGCATCGTTTATCCACGTTGTTGCATATGGATCGAATCCTAGTCTTTAACCAAGGCAGAATTGTTGAAGATGGCACCCATGCTGAACTGTTGGTAGCAGGTGGCCTTTATAAAACATTGTGGGATGCGCAGGTGGGTGGATTTTTGCCAAATAGCTATATATAAATACAGCTTAAAATATTATGAAATGCAGGATACTTTCTGTTTTAGGAAGTATCTTGCAAAAAATATAAATTGTTGCTAAACTTCCTACATGCCATTGAATTGAAGAAATAGGGCACGTATGTTAGCAACCACTGAGACACTAATGGAAAAAGGCTTCAAAAACCAAATCATTAAAGATTGGGATGTTGCTTCTATTTTTGAGGGTTCCCCCGCCAGAAGATATGCTTTGATCAATAAGGCGTTAAAGAAAGGAGAAATTGAGCATTTATGTCGTGGGTTATATATGCTTGGGCCAAAATACCGCTCTCAAAGCATAAGTAAATATTTTGTCGCTAGTCGTATGGTATCTAGCAGTTACATTTCGCTTGAAACGGCTTTAGCCTACCATGGTTTAATCCCGGAAAGAGTTAATATAGTGAGGAGTATTATTGCAAAAGGCCGCACAAGAAGATTTAATACCTCTTTAGGAGAATTTGATTATATTAAAATTCCCATCCGGGAATATGAATTTCTAACGGGTGTTTTACGTCAAGAATCAAATGGTAATCCATTTCTTATTGCGAGTCCGTTAAGAGCATTACTGGATATGGTATATGTACAGAAAATTAAGTGGCAAGGATTGAATTTTATGGTAGAGGGACTGCGGATTGAGCTTGATGATTTGTGTACCCTTAAATCTTGTGATTTTGATGAACTTACAAAAGTCTATTCTTCAAAACGCGTGTTAAATTTTTTACAACTCCTTCGAAAAACTTTGGAAAAATAATGGCAGCGATTATTCATGAAAGACTACAAAAATATACTCCAAAAACACTTGAGGAAGAAGAGGATGCCTTAAAAGAGATTTTGCAAGAGATTATTCTATGCGGACTATCGGATGCTGGTTTTTTTAAAGAGGCAATTTTTCAAGGTGGAACTTCATTGCGAATTTTTTATAATTTAGCTCGCTATTCCGAGGACTTAGATTTTATTTTAAAAAAACCGAATCCAGATTTTAAATGGCAGCCTTATTTTGAGGCTATTGAAGATGTTTGCAAACAATATGGCATTGAGCCGGAGGTTTTAGATAAAAGCAGGGTAGGGCATTCAATTCAAAAAATGCTCTTGAAAGATAATTCAATTGTTAAATTATTAAATTTGTCATTTCGACATCATGCAAAACAAAAATTAACCATCAAGTTAGAAATAGATATTAACCCACCTTCCGATTCTGGTTCTGAAATAAAGTTTTTAGACTTTCCCTTGGCAAGTGAGGTGGAAGTTCAAGATCTTCCCAGTAATTTTGCAGGGAAAAGCCATGCGTTACTTTGTCGAAACTACGTAAAGGGGCGCGATTGGTATGATTTTCTTTGGTATGTTGCAAGAGATATTCCGTTAAATTTTGCCTATTTGTCTAATGCTATAAACCAACAAGGTATTTGGGCGAATCAAGACATTACGGTGACACCAGCCTGGTATATTCAAGCATTGGAAGAAAAAATCATTAGTATTGATTGGCAGAAGGCTGCAGATGATGTCGCACCATTTTTAAATGGAAATGATCGTAAATCTTTAAATCTCTGGGGAATTCCCTTTTTTTTAGACAGAATTCAGAAATTAAAAGATAACTTGATATAAATTATTTAATAAAGAAAATATCAAATTTTCAGAGTTGAAAAACCTTGTTGAACATGCTTTTTGGCGTCCGATGCTGTTTTCGCATAATGTATATTATGTTAAATAATAGATGAACCTACAATGATGCGCACCCGTTAGTTTCGATATGGCGACTCTGGTGGGGTTTTTGGAGGCGGTTCAACCATGCATTGATCATCGTTAACGATGCCCTTTTCAAGGCAATGATTTATTAAGGCTGCGCCTTCCGTTGTTAAGAATAACGAATTTTGTCCTGGCATTCCCTTAGTTGGAATAAGAAAGCCATTGCCGATCATTTTGACGATAGCTATTATTAAATTAGTTCCTATACCTTGTCTTCGATAATCTTTATCAACATTAATGTTTTGCAGCCAGTCATCGTCAAGGATTGCCTCTCCTATTTTTTTACCCGTCGTCGCATCCTCCACATAATAATCATGCCACTCTATGCAGTAATAAATAAATTTACCTTTCGTAAATATTTTCCAGGGTTTACCATAAATTTTTTTTGCAAATTTCTTTTCAGCCGTGAATATA
>JAJZUR010000140.1 GCA_021848375.1 Pseudomonadota bacterium
CCTAGTTTTGGTTTAATTACCTTTTGTGCTAAATTCATCTTTGACACTCCTTTAAGTTTGACCAACATCACTCATGACTGAATGATGCAATTTTACCGGAGTGTCAGATCTTGTTCAAACTTTTACAGGTTATTACCTTCTCCTAGATCCACAGTCTTTCTCGCCGCTCTTACGCCGCATCGTATATTAGCCGCGCCTTCTTCGACTCGCAGGAAATTCTGCGCTTGGTTTTCAAACCATTTTAACCTTAACGGTAAAAGAGTCGTTTTGGTGTTTATACTCATCTTCCATGAAACATGCATACTTTGATGCCTATTCTTCATCACTCTCTTTTCCAAGACCAATGCCTTTTTTCTTCTTTTTTTCTTTAGTAGGCAAATTCTGTTGTTCATCTTTGTTTGTTAATTTTGAGGAAGTAGCTTGACTGCCCTCTGAACTAAAAGTTAGAGGCGCCGTATTAGTATCTGAGTTAGTTCTTATCTTTTTAGATTGGGGCATTTGTTCCTGATTACCTTCCATACCTCTCTTTTTTGATTCATCCGAGGTTGCTGTTTTTTTTGTTTCTCGTTTATTTTCCTTAGATTCTACTTTTGCTAGTTCTAGAAGATCATAGTGTTTGAAATATTTTACGGTCCTCTCACCAACCAGGAAAGGATCTTTTAATATTGCTAAAAGATCTTCTTTGGTAATTTTTAAATCGATTCTCTGATTGACTTCTTTTAAAAGAATAACAAATGTGCTATTCATTTCCTCTTTTTCGAGTTCTTTTTCTTCTGCAAATTTATCTAAATAGCCAAATGTTTCAATGTCGAATAATGTTAAGGCTATTTTTATTTTTCTAGTAATATCTTTCATCGTGTAATTATCGGGTTGATGTTGCACAAAAAATAAAAATTGTTCAAGCTGAACTTTTCTTGCATTGGCTTTTAATTGTTCCATTTCTCCTTCGCTATCCGTTTTATCACTTCCAGATATATTTGCTCGCATATGGGTTTGGGGTTTTGGTAATTTCAATAATGGAGCCACATTCATTTTAGTATCAAAACCAATTAAATAAGCAATATTATGCTTTTTACGTTTTTTAAGAGAGTCTTCTTGACTAGCATATCCACTATAAAATAATCCGGGTGCAGTCCAATCAAAATCTAAATCATGCCAACCACGTACTTGTATATAATTTTCGGAGACTGAGAGCTTTCTTTCTTTAAACACATTATTTGCAGACTCTATCATTGAGTGACAATGTAAACAACACAACCTTGAAATGCCAATGTATATATCTGTCTTATCAAATGTTTCTTTTTCGACAACGTTACTTAATATTTGTACTTCCGCATGTACCCCAGGATTTAGATGTGGTGCTACGATTTCATAATCTTTCGAAAATGCTTCAAGTTGCTCCACTGTCATCTTGTTTTTATCTTTCTTAATTAAAGTCCGCTCTGTTTTTGTAAAATCTTCATAAAGTAAACCAAATTCAGCACCAATTGAACCAACCATGCCGGGATCCACATTAAATTGACTACACAAGCTTACAACATTATCCCTTTTTAACTCTCCTTTATTTTCAAAAACTTTTTCTGCAATTGATTTACATAAATCTTTTGGAATAGCAATATTCCGAAATAAAACCATCGATTTTATACGATGATCAGAACATATTTGTAAAAATATATCCTGGCGGTCTTTATTATCTGGAACAGATGAAGAAGCCGAAATTTTTTTAAAATATTGTGCTATTATATTTATTGAATCAAATGATTTTTTTTCATTCCCAGTAGACTGTTTATAACTTCGCGTAAGCTCATTGGCCGCGATGAGAAGCTTCCCATTAATTATCGCAACCGCCACACAAATAGATTCAGCAGAAAGTAACCGAGCAAAAGTATCTAATCTCCTATGACGCGCAGGGATCTCTTTCGTCGAATCTTTTCTTTCCCGTATTTGAGCTTTTATGTTACTGGCTTTTTCGGACATAAAACGATAGTCCTTATTTTATCTCAATCTATCTTAAACATATTGATTTGATTTTAATGAATGATCAGACAAAGCTTTTTTAATACTATCTTTAACTTTGGGTCCAATCTCACTTCTAGAAAGGCTATTTTCTAAAAATTCACGCACACCGTTAGGATCTATATTTAATAAATTTTTAATTTTCTTACCGAAATTTTCCGTTCTTGCTGGCGTCACTCTATTAAGTTCCTCCATACCAGTTTCTTCAAGTAAAAGTGTATTTAACATGGAATAATTTTTACTACTCAACATTTCTTTAATCAATTCTTTTGGCACATTTTCACAAATAAAACTCAGCGGTTCCGCATTTGTCATGGTGGAAATAGCCCAATTTAATAATGCTCTGCCTTCTTTCCTAAAAAAATCCTCGATTTTCACGCCTCTATTTTCATAAGAAGTCAAATCTTTTTTTAGTTGCTCGTATTCACCCGCGCGCGTACGTTGGATCCAAATTTTTCTAACAGCAGAAGTATGGGGTTTAGCTAAAGGCGTAAAAGCTAAATTCTCTTTAGTATCTTTTGAGAATTTCACACGTTTAGTTGCTCTTTCTCCCATGGGAAGATTTTTTTTAACATCATCATTTTGCACTATGATATCTCCTCTCAATAAATTTTTATTTTTTAAGTATAACATATTATACAAAAAAGTACTTAATTTTTTATCATCAGTAAGCATCAAGATTTGAAAACATCATCTTTTTGGATTTAGCTCATGGCCGGAATTTAAGAGAAAATTCTCCCTATTTAAGCTTGCTTTGATAACTGTATTGGCCAATTTGTTCTTTATTTGGTAGCCACTCCCTCTTTTTTAACGGATTCATTTAAATCACTCTAGTATATTAGCCAATAATACTGTATTTTTATCTAGTCTTTATTTCTTTAAGCTTAAATAACGTTTACAACAATTGAAAAACACTTCCTTTTTCGAGTTGATCTACTAGATTTATAAGGTAAATATTCACTCTGTTCGCCAATCATGATAGCTTATCGGGATTACAGAAACTTTG
>JAJZUR010000141.1 GCA_021848375.1 Pseudomonadota bacterium
TGGTGATCAGAAAATCGTATGGATTTAAAACTGCGGAAATGCTTAAAATAGCGTTATATCATAAGCTTGGCGGTCTTCCGATCCCCGATATCGCCCACAGATATTTTTAACGAACCAAATCTTTAAATCTAGAGAAACTTGACGGTTTAGAAGTTGAATGCGCCGTTGGTGGAATTTTCCTATTTGCTCCGATTTTAGCCCACTATCAAATCCCAACTGTTATTAAAAAGGGTAAATTGCCTGGTTCGTCGGATATAACCGCATTTCAATATGTTATGGCAATGCTGGTTCTAAAGCTTGTTGGAAAGGAACGTCTAAGCCAAATAAACGATTTTAACTTCGATAAAGGTTTTGGCTTATTTGCTGGTCTTAACGTACTACCCAAGTCAACTGCCATTTCTACATATTCTTATCGCCTTGAACAGAAAGACATAATGCGATTTATGAAATATTTTGTTAAAGCTCAAAACAAACAAAAAATATATGGTTCGGGTACTATTAACCTTGATTTCCATACCATACAACATTATGGAGAAGAAGCAATATTGGAAGAACACTGGTCTGGGAGTAGAGGCAAAAGAGTTAAGGGAGCGTTAACCTTTATTGCACAGGATTGTGATTCCCGATGTCAAATTTATGTTAATGCAGACATTCATAAAAAAGATGCTGACAATGAAATACTGTCCTTCGTAAAATTTTGGCAGAGTATTCGTGGCAAATTTAGGCAAACATTAGTTTTTGATTCGAAATTAACAACCTATGAAAATCTTCGTGCCTTAGATGCTGATAGTGTTAAATTTATTACATTACGTCGTCGCGGTAAAAGCCTAGTAAAAGAAGCAAATGCTATCCCGAGTGATGAATGGCAAAGGATTAGGATTGATTCCCCAAAAAGGAAGTTTGCAAATCCATTAGTACATGATTCCAGAATAGAACTAAAAGGGTATGGCGTTATCCGACAGATTATTATGATGGATCATGGACGAGAAGAACCCGCTTTCTTCATTACCAATGATTTCAAAAACTCAGCTGAAACAATCATTGGGCAATACGCAAGAAGATGGAATGTGGAGAATACTATTGATGAAGCCATACACTTTTTTCATCTCAATGCTCTTTCATCACCAATTTTGATCAAAATTCATTTTGATGTGGTTTTGACAATGATATCTGACACATTGTATTATCATTTAGCCCAAATGTTACGGGGATTCGAAACATGTGAAGCCAGAAAAATATTCCGGCATTTCATCGATATGCCCGCCAAGATCACGGTAACAAAGGAAGAAATTTTAGTAAAGTATCCATTAAGAGCACATAGCCCGGTGTTGCGTTCAGCCGGTCTAGATAAATGGACCACTCCTATTTCGTGGTTGGGTAACAGAAAATTAAGGTTTCAATGGGGAGATAAAGGAAAAGAATTTAATCCCTAATTATGAGATTTAAGGGTCAGCGAAAATCACTGATCATTTGTTTTAAAACTTTTACTAGCTTTTCTTCCTCAGCTTCTTGTAATTGAATATCTTTTGCTGTGATCATTTTGTAAGCTGCGCTTTCGGTTTCACTTGATTCAAATAAAGAAGACCAGTTGCCAGCCAATACATTTGCAAAATGGCGATAAGTCTCTTGCCAATTACTCGTTGCCCATGTTTGAATATATCCTTCTACAACATTTTGAAACGCTGAATAATTTTTCTGCATCCACTCAATGGCAGCAATGACATTTTCAGCGCCTGTAATTGCAAAAATCTGTGCAGCCTTTCCATTCCAACTTTCTAAAGCTTTCATTAGGAAAGTGGAGAAATTTAAACGCTTAACAAACTCCGTGTTGTTTACAACTAGTGCTCTAAGCTCTTCTGGTGCTGTTTGCTCCTTACTCTCAAGAATGTTTGAAATTATTTTTTCTAAACTAGCAGTTACATCACCCTCAAAATTATTCGTCTTTGATAACCTATCAATCAAGCACCTTCGCACTAATTCACAACCATTAGCCTCTGTCCAAGAACGAGTCGTGCTCCCATAGCCCTGGATTTTCAAAAGCATCGGAATAATATTTTTTGCACCTTTCTCAATGAGAAGCCTGGCTGCTCGAGAATTTTTTACTTCTAAGTCTATTGCGACTTCTAATAAAGTATCTAAATTCAACCAAGAAATAACTTTTTCACCTTTTAGGAGCGACTCTAACTGATTATTTTCCCCCTGACGGATCAGGCTTTCTACTGCGCTTTGCAGGTCTTCTTTGCTTTCATGCTCAGTCAATTCTTCTTTTCTGGTTGCTAAATTCTCAATTAAATGTTGTCTAAAAGTTTCGTAGCCATGTTTCTGCATCCAATGATTACGAGCTGCTCCCACATACCCTTGAATCTGTAATAATATTTTGGTCCTATTCTGTGCTCCTTTATCGACTAGCAACTTAGCCGCTTGAGCGTTCTTTACCTCGGGATGCACGGCTATTTCTAAGAGATAATTTAGATCGATACAACCAACAATTTCCGAGTTCTTTAATAATAATTCTATATGATCACTTTCTTTCTTGCGGATCATATTTTCGATGGAATCTTGCAAGTCTTTTTTGCTGTCATTATCTAGCTGTAATGACCGTCTTTCTGCTAATTTTTCAATTAAAAAATCATATGCTTGTTCTCTGGTTCTTTTGCCTTCCCATTTATTGCGCGTATTATCTGGTTTTTTTTGTAAAACAGAAATGGCTGTTGGGAGTGCACCCGTGGCACCTAATTTTTCCGCTAATGCGAAAACAAGTTCACCACTACCACATTCTGTGGCTAAGACGAGTGGATATCCCAGAGCAGGAAGGGACTCATCTATCTTTGCAAGTAACCTTAACGCGCTTTTAGGATGATTACCTCCAATCTCTTTTGTTAAAGACGTAACTAAAGGGTTTCCATAAGCATCATCATCTTTACTCCCTTCTCCTGCTGCTACTGGTGATAAAGGAGCAAGAGATGAGGGAACACTGCGAAAGCTTGGTGTTGCAGGCGAAGCTGATCCATTTTCT
>JAJZUR010000020.1 GCA_021848375.1 Pseudomonadota bacterium
ATCTACTGGTCTATCGAAAATAATTTGCATTGGATTTTAGATGTACAGTTTAGAGAAGATGATTGCTTTATTAGAAAAAATAACGCTGCCGAAAATATGGCTGCTATTAGAAAAATGGCACTTAATATTATAAAAAGTTATAAGACACAAACCGGCAAAAAGCGTTCAATCAATGGGTTCCGTAGAGCTTTTGGATGGAATGAGCAGGTAATGACCGATATTTTAGATAGCTGAATTAATAACTGTTCATGAAATCGCCCTGGCGCAGGAATGACATATTATTGTTATTCAATTAAATCTCAAGGGATGTTTATAAGTAATATAATTTAGTTATTAATTATCTATGCAAATCTGGCATGCTGTGCCATAATTGCATAGATGATACAGAGAAGATTGGAAAATATTGTAACTACACAGTTAGGTTTGTTCCCTGCGGTGGCTCTTTTGGGCCCTCGGCAGGTGGGAAAAACCACTTTGGCGCTGGATATAGCAGCACAAAGGCCCAGCATTTATCTTGATCTGGAAAATCCCCATGATGTGGAAAAGCTTCGTGAGCCCGTCTTATATTTAAGCGCCCATGCAGACAAATTAGTCATCATAGACGAAGTACAACGAACCCCGGAATTATTTCAGATACTACGCGGGCTTATTGATCAAAATCGTCGCCGTGGTAAAAATGCTGGCCAATTCTTACTGCTCGGATCAGCATCATTAGAATTAATTCGTCAATCTGGTGAAAGCCTAGCAGGTAGAATTGCCTATGAAGAGCTATATCCATTACAGCCACTTGAGATCCCAGTCAATCAAATTGAACAACTATGGAGTCGAGGGGGTTTTCCAGACAGCTTTTTAGCATTAAATGATGAACAAAGTTTTACATGGCGACAAAATTTTATTCGTACTTATTTAGAGCGCGATATTCCACAATTAGGACCCAGAATACCTGCAGAAACTTTACGCAGATTTTGGACGATGTTAGCGCATAATCAAGGAGAGTTATTAAATGCGGCTAAACTTGCAGCCGGACTTGCTGTAGATGGCAAAACCGTCGCAAGATATTTAGATCTATTAGTAGATTTATTGTTGGTACGACGTTTAATGCCTTATATTCATAATACAAAAAAACGTCTCGTAAAATCTCCAAGAATATATGTGCGTGATAGTGGAATTTTGCATGCTTTATTGAACTTAAGTAATTGGGATAATATTTTAGGCCATCCCACTGCGGGTGATAGTTGGGAAGGATTCGTCATTGAAAGCATCCTCTGCAATGCGCCGGAGAGGGTTATAGCGAGTTTTTATCGTACTACGGGGGGAGCTGAAATTGACCTCGTATTAGAATTACCCAACAATGAAATTTGGGCTATTGAGATTAAACATAGCCTATCACCAACCCTAGAAAGAGGGTTTTATGAAGCTTGCGCTGACATAAATCCACACAAGGCATTTGTTGTTTATTCAGGCACTGAACGGTATCAAATCAAAAATAACATCTCGGCCATCAGCTTAAAAGAGATCTGTATATTAATGAATGATACTTTTACAGCAATAAAAAAGATCTCTTAGCTACTTGATAACGACGTAGCTGAAGTGCTACTGATTATCATTTCGTGCCAAATATTTTCATACATGAATTCATATACATCGCCCCCAACGTAATCTTCAAAATCGAAATAATTCGCTGCTGGAGATTGTTGATATCGGGTAGTAATAGTGTTGCGTTTTGCTTTTAAAACACCCGAACAATTATAATAAAGAGGCAATTGGGCTGAACTTCCGAAAACACCTTTACGTGTTGACATAGCACACCTTCCTTAGAACCATCCGTGACCAAAGCACTCCAAAAGGGCATCAACTTGCAAGACACCCTTTTGGAAAACTGTCATTCTTCCGAACATTATTCGTATGCCTTTATATTTTAATTTTGTTATATATACGCTTTTTTTGAAAAAAAGTAAAGTACTTTTTTAAGTAGATTAATTTGCTGTGAAAATTTTTAGTTAATTTCTAACCCTGATTTCCCTATTTTTATAAGAAAGATAGAGCTGTAATTTTATCTTAGTATTCCTCGGGTAATATTAACCATTTGAATTTATCAATTATTTTGCCAATTTAAAAAAACTTGACAGGGTATCATTTTTTATTTTAGCCTAGGCATATTAGGATAAATTGACTACAAGGACATAAAGGATGGAAACGAAAAAAGTGGTCTTCAACGATGAATATGGTGTGTTAGCTATCGCTTCTGCTCCAGAAATAACCGAAATAGAGAACGACAATTCACTCACTTGGTCTGGATCAACTTTAAAACAGGAATTAACGCAGTATATCAAAAATTTACGCTATAAAAAGCGATTTCGCGCCCCACCACCTAGGATTTAATTCTTTTTTCCTAGATACGCACTAGGGTTTTCCCTAGGTTGTTTATGTTGTCTTCATCTAAAAATAAAATTAATCGTTAACAGCATGACAATCCAATATAAGATTGTCATGCCGCTGCCGACTTTTAAAAAATCGAGGGTTCGATAACCGCCAGGGCCTGCAATTAAAGCATTCACTTGATGCGTTGGCATTAAAAAGGTATTTGATGAAGCAATCGCAACAATTAAAGCATACAGTCGAGGATCTGCTCCGACATTAATCGCTAAATCTAAGGCAACTGGAACAAGAACAATGGTAGCTCCCACGTTAGAAATAAAAAATCCAAAGAGCGTTGCTAACATGGCCAAGCCAATTTGAATCATCCATTCTGGCAGATCCCCTCTGAGTAAGGGGGTATGTTGTGTTAACCAATCAGTGGTATGAGTGCTTTGCATCACCAATCCTAACGGAATTAATCCTGCCACTAAAAAAATAGTTTTCCAGCTTACACTACTATAAGCTTCATCGATCGTTAATACACCAGAGGCAATCATTCCTGCCGCTCCCAATAATAATCCTACTCCTACAGGATAATGGCCCCACACAATGAGCAAAATCGCTATCACAAAAAAAGAAAGCGCGTACATTACTTTTCTAGGTCGTAATTCTTCACGTGGATAAGAAGTGGTTACCACCACAAAATCCGGATCCTTATGAAAATCGGCAAAAGCTTCCCAGCGGCAAAACATGCCGAGCGTATCACCCGAACGCACCACTAATTTATTGAGTTCTTCCCCTTGATAGACTGTTTGCCCACGATAAACTGCCAATACATGGACTTGGTGCGTACGCTTCATATGTAACTCGCGCAGTTCTTGCCCAATCAATTGTGAACTCGGCGGCACAACTGCCTCACACAAGCCCGCTTTAATAGGGTGTAACATTTCAGAAAAAACATTTAAACGGGGTTGCACCTTTAATCCATGCAACTCCGCAAAGTCTGCAATGACTTCGCGAAGCCCCATAATGGCAATCCAGGCATCCGCTTCAATAACCAATTTGCGAAGTGGTGGAAAATGCGCCTCTTTACCTGAGATAATGGCTAAAATAGAGGAAGAAGGATCTAATTTTTCCTCCACCTCTTTTAAATTTAACCCTATTAAATCGCAATTTTTAGTGACTTTTAATTCAAAGATATCTCCCCCTTTACCATAAGTTTTTAAAAAATGGGTTTTGGTGGTACCACTGCTAAAGGTTTGAGAAGGTTCTTTGGGGAGAAGGCGTTTGCCAAAGAAAAATAAATAACCCATTCCTAACAATAATAAAAATAAACCTATCGGGAATACGGAGAAAAAATGAAATGGCGCGATGCTTCCAACATATTGATCCGAATTTTGAAGTAAACTATTAAGCATAATGAGAGGGCTACTGCCTATCATGCTTAAGGTTCCACCGAGAACAGAGCAAATGGCAATCGGCATTAATAAACGTGATTTAGGGATCCCGGTTCGAATGGTAATTCGCGTCACGACCGGTAACAATAAAGCAACCGTGCCAAGGCTTCGCATAAACCCTGATAAAACTCCTGAGGCGAACATTAAGACAACACTTATTTTCATTGAACGATCGCGACCCAGTTTTAAGATCCAACGCGCAATTCGAATGGCAATCCCGCTTTTTTCCAAGCCTGCACTGATAATCATCACCGCAATCAAAGACATTACAGCCTCACTGGAAAAGCCAGAAAATAATGCTTCGGGCGGTAATAAACGCGTAATGCCTAAGACTACTAAAACCAACACAGCAACCACATCAACACGCAGCACATTAGATAAAGACAACAAAATGGCAAACAATAAAATGCTGAGTACCAAAACCATATCAAAGGTTAAGCCTATACTCTCTGGCACCGGTCCTCCCTGAACTTAGCTTATGCTTCAACGCGTTTAAAAATAAGATCCCATGTTTGATGTCCAAGGCGATGCCCGCGTTGCTCATATTTGGTTAAAGGACGAAATACCGGTCGCGGCATAAACTGTCCTTCTCCAGCCGTATTCATAAAACAAGGACTCGCCGAAAGCTCTGACATCATTTGATAAGCATAGTCCATCCAATCCGTTACCAAATGCAATAGACCGCCGATTATTAACTTTTTTGCCGCTAATTTGATAAACGGGGCTTGCACTAAACGGCGCTTCTGATGACGCTTCTTTGGCCACGGATCGGGGAAAAATACTTGTATTCGACGAAGAAAGTTATCCGGAATATTCTCTGCTAAGACTTCCATTGCATCTTTGCAAAAAACACGTAGATTGCCTAAGCCTTGCTCATCGATAGCAGCCAATAAACTGCCAATGCCCGTTCTATAGACATCAATCCCAATAAAATCGCACTCGGGTTCACGCTTTGCCATTTCAATTAAAGACTGACCATCCCCAAAGCCAATTTCCAGAATGATATCAGCTGTTCTTCCAAAAACAGCGTTTAGATCTACAAGATCGCCGGGTTCAAGAATAAGACCATATTTCGGCCATAGATCGTTCAGTGCCTTAGCCCCCCGAGGGGTTATTCTGCCCTCGCGACGCACAAAGCTTCGGATTTGACGATATGGGTATGTTGGAATAGCATTCATTGACCATACCCTACCGAAGAATCCATATATTGTCAATTACATAACATAATGTTCCTACAACCCTTTTAGGACACTGTGATACACTTCTAGAATGATAAAGAAAGCACTGATCTGGTTATGCCTTGGAACTGTATTCGGTTTGCTGTCCGGTTGCGGTCAAAATGGGCCCTTATATCTGCCTGGACAAAAACCGCCCATTACGGTGATTGATTCTGATGATCCCTATCAAGAGCTTGAATAGGCTAAACTAAAAATTATGTTAATCCATTTTACGAAAATGCATGGGCTTGGAAATGATTTTGTGGTGATTGATCTCATCACTCAATCCCTGAAGCTACGAGCCGCTCACATTAAACGCATCATGGATCGTCGTTTAGGCATTGGCGGTGATCAGCTTTTGTTGATCGAACCCCCGACCAGGACCACCGCAGATTTTTATTACCGTATTTTTAATGCCAATGGACAAGAAGTAGAGCAATGCGGCAATGGTGCTCGCTGTGCTGCACGCTTCTTTTATGATATGGGTTTTACCAATCAACGGCAATTAGAAGCCGATTGTTTGGCAGGAACCCTTAAATTTCAAATTGAAGACAATACCGATGTGACGGCAAATATAGGAAGCCCCAAATTTAAGCCAAGTGAAATTCCATTTCATGTATCTCAAGAATCTTTAGAATATCCGATCAAAATTGAAGAAAATGAACTTTCCATCAGTGCGCTTTCGATGGGAAATCCTCACGCGGTTCTGCAGGTTCCAAATATCGACACGGCGTTAGTCAAAAAAATAGGCCCACTTCTTAGTAAACATTCCGCATTTCCAAATGAAACTAACGTGGAATTTATGCAAGTAGTAGATGAACATCAGATCCGTTTACGAATCTATGAACGCGGCATTGGAGAAACGCCCGCGTGTGGAACAGGGGCCTGTGCAGCAGTGGTTGCGGGGATCCGCCTTGGTTTATTAAAAAGCCCTGTTTCCGTATGGTTTCAAAAAGGCACTCTCAACATTGTTTGGGATGATCCCCATTCCCCAGTCTACATGACAGGGCCTACCACCAGCGTATTTGTTGGAAGTTTTCGGATCTAATGGAAGCGGCAATACAAAATTTTTTACATTATTTAGAATATGAAAAACGTTTTTCCAAACATACTCTTTCAAGCTATCAAATTGATCTCACTAATGCCAAAGCATTTTTTAACGCTCAAAACATTAGTGAATGGGATAAGGTTTCGGAAAGCTCAATTCGCCTTTTATTGGCTTCTAAGAATAGCCAAGCTTTTTCACCGCGATCGCTTAATCGACAACTATCTAGTCTGCGATCCTTTTTTCGTTTTCTGGTTCGAGAAAAACACATTCATGACAATACCGCCTTAAAAGTACTTTCCCTAAAAACCAGCCGACCACTCCCTAAGGCGTTGGATGTGGACCAAATGGCAAGATTATTAGCATTTTCCGAAAACGATACCAGTGCGGTGCGCGATATTGCTGTGATGGAATTATTATACTCTACCGGAATTCGGATCTCTGAGCTGGTTTCTCTTAATGTGACTGATCTCGATTTCCCGCAACAACAGGTCTCTGTGATGGGAAAAGGCAACAAAGCACGGCTCGCCATCCTGGGTCAATTTGCCATTAAGGCGCTTCAACAGTGGTTACAAGTTCGCGCGACCTTTGCTCACCCCAATGAACCTGCTTTGTTTCTAAACAAAAGAGGTAAACGCTTAAGTACCAGAGCCATCCAATATCGCTTGTATCATATTGGGATCCAACAAGGAATTGAAACACGCGTAACGCCACATCGCTTACGCCACAGTTTTGCAAGCCATCTGCTTGAATCTAGCCATGATTTGCGCGGCGTCCAAGAATTATTAGGACATACTGATTTGAGTACAACACAAATTTATACCAAAGTTAACTTTCAGCATCTTGCTAATGTCTATGATCAATGTCATCCTAGAGCACGGAAGTTTCGCGAGGAAACCAAAAAATGAACCTAACTTTCTCTTTTCGTCAATTACTAGCAATGGGCGCATTAGCGAGCTTTATCATCATTGGGAGCGCTTATGGATTAGAATATTTTTTACAATTAGAACCCTGTCCGTTGTGTTTAATTCAACGCTATGTGCTATGGTGCATTGGTTTTTTATGCGGAATCGGCGCTTTACAAAATTGTAAAAACATTGGTCGATTATTTTATTGTGCGGGTATTTTTTTGTTCAGCTTCTTAGGGATCGCTTTAGCCTCACGTCAATTATGGTTGCAATATTTTTCTCCAGCAGAAGTTGCAAATTGTATTGCTGGATTTGATCAATTGTTTGCTTTCAAATCGATCCCAGAAATCATTCGGGAAATCTTCACCGCATCCCCAGAGTGTTCTAAAATTGATTTCACAATCTTGCATATTTCACTTACTGGATGGTCTCTTTTATTTTTTATAGGCTTTGCATTGTACAGTCTTATTTTAGGTTGGCGCCAAATAAAAAGTCGGATATAAATCCGCCTAATTTACTTTCATCCTTGAAAAGAAGACTATCCCTGTCAGTCAAATCCATTGACTTATTCCCGACTTTCCTTCCTGGAGTCACTTTCAGAATACCAAACTATTGGGTTTACACAAGAGGATCCCCAATGGCACTTCTCTTTATCTCTTTTCTTGAGAGTGATTACTTAAAAAATTCTCTATGATTTTCATGACATTAAAAAGCCTGCGGCCGCCTTGTTCTCATTTCAGCGAGTATGACCAGTCTTTTGCTTACAAAAGTTTAAGAAATTTCCTACAAAAATTCCTTTCTTTTGATACCTGCTTTACCCCATTTGGAAAGCCAAGATCCTTGACTTACCGGTAATACTAGCTTTAACTAAATAAAAGAAGCTCATATTGTTATTACTGGAGGGTACACACTTGTTACAACCAAAGAAAATTGAAATATCTAACCAGCCTTCCATCGAGCTTCATATTAAACAATGGTTAAAATATCGCCAAGCTGTTTTGGTGCACTATAGCCAGTTAAGTGCAATCAATCTGATTAAACCAAAAACATTAGATCTATTTTGCCAACAATTGATGGATTATCTTTCTTTTGGACATTTTAAAATGTTTGAAAAACTCGCAGCTTATCAGCAAGGTATCAGTAACAAAGCAGAAGTTGGATTGGATAACGATTTAATGAATAACATTGCTTTAACAACAGATGCGGCCTTAGACTTCAATGAGAAATATACCAACCCCAAAACTCTGAATGACTTATCTCAAGATCTCTCCAATCTCGGTGAAAATCTCGCGCACCGCATGGATTGGGAAGATAAACTGATCAGACAATATTCCAAATTTTATCATTAAATTTATCGTTATTCGCCGCGATCTAAATATTGCAGCTTATCTGGTACCCCCTTCCATTGTTCCGCATCTGGTAAACCACCCTTATTTGTCGTTAATACCGGCCATTTTTTTGATAATTCTGCATTAAGGGCTAAAAAGGGTTTTTGTTGTTCGGTTAAATCGTCCTCAGAATGAATAGCATTGGCAGGGCATTCTGGCTCACAAAGCGCACAGTCTATACATTCATCCGGATCAATCACCATAAAATTAGGACCTTCTCTAAAACAATCAACAGGACATACTTCTACACAATCCGTAAATTTACAGCGTATACAATTATCGGTGACCACAAATGTCATGTTAATACTCCAAAGATAGATAATTAACTAATAATCAACCCCAGTTCTTATTGGGATTTTTATCATAATCAGCTTTACTTTTAAATAACCAAACGTTCTATTTTGCGCAAAACGATAAAAAACAGTTCCGGCAGCGGATGCTTTTTGATGCAGATCGTTGGATCCGTAATATAACAGCCTTTGGTCTTTGCGATCAGAGCAGCCAAGATCCCCGTCAGCAATCTATCATCAATCATTAACACTTCTTCTGGTTTCACCTTGGCTTGCAGCATAATTTGCTGCAAGCCGTCCGGATAAGGCTTTTTGCGCCGAGCTTGAACCAGCTGAATACCCTTAAATGTGTTTGCATAATACTGACTACGCTCGGTGGTTGGCTTATTGGTTAAAACAACTACCCGGCCTTCCCCCATTATGCTTACGCATGAATTAAGCCAACTTTCTATTTCCTTTGTGACTATAAGCTCCCCAAAAGAGGTCAGTACCCCATCAACATCTATCACTAATACCTTAATTCCCTCGGCCTTCAATAAAACCGGATCAAGAATAACCACCTTTGCCGCTTGCAATGCGGATTCAGTGCGATAGGCTTTCAGCATTTTTCGATAACGCCATGCCATGACCAATGCATAACAAATTCGTGTCAACATGCAAGTAGTCTAACGAGGCGTGATAAACTCTGCAATGGCCTTGCTTTTTTAATCATTCTTCTATACAGTAATACCAATATGGTATTCCAATATTTAGAAGAATTTGTCAAACAATACGCTGATTCGTTACCACCGGGGACAGAACACGTAAAAAACGAGTTAGGGGATCACTTTCGTCAAGGTTTAATCGAGATTTTAAAAAAAATGGATTTAATCACACGCCAAGAATTTGACGTTCAAACGCAAGTTTTGGCAAAAGCCGAAGAGAAACTCGATAAGCTTGAAAAAATGCTCATTGAATTTACAAAAACAAGCCTTAATATAAACTGAGTATTATATGGAACACTTTCAATTTTTTTTACTATTGCTCGCCTGCGCAGTCACCATTGTCGCGCTATTTCAGTTTATTCACCTTCCTCCCATCTTAGGATATTTATTGGTTGGGATGTTGATGGGTCCTGGGGGATTTGGTGTTATCCCCAGTCTTCATGATCTAACCTTCTTAGCCGAATTCGGAGTTGTCTTTTTAATGTTCACCCTTGGGCTTGATTTTTCTTTTACCAAATTAATTGCAATGAAACGCGCTTTATTGGGTTTAGGCGGCATTCAAGTTTTATTATGCACTCTGGTTGCCATGGGGGGAGCCATCTATTTTGGTTTTCCTCCTAAAACCGCCTTTGTTGCGGCTGGGGCACTCGCCTTATCGTCTACTGTGGTGGTTATCAAACAATTGGCTGTACAACACGAGCTGCACACAATTCATGGCAGATTCGCCATTGGGATTTTACTTTTTCAGGATTTAGCGGCAGTTTTGTTCCTAATCCTCATTCCCGCCCTTGCTGGCAGTCAAGAAGATACGGTATTAATTTCATGGTTACAAGAAAAACCAGAAAGCGTCACTTGGCTGCGTGAAGCCCTGCCTTTCCTGTTTACGCCTCACATTCAATCCTTCCTGGTGTCTTGGTTACAAGAACATGCCCTGTTAGTCTCTTTGCTTTACGCGCTCTTTACGGGTATCGGCATTTTTATGGTTCTCCTCTATCTCGGAAAAGGGCCAATCCGCTTTCTCTTTCACAAAGTCGCAAAGACCCATTCCAATGAATTGTTTATGTTGGTGGCATTATTGGTTGCACTTGGCGCCGCTTGGATAACCTATGGGTTAGGATTATCGATGGCGCTTGGGGCATTTCTCGCTGGCTTAATATTAGGTGAAACCGAATTTCGTCATCAAATCGAAATCGATATGCGACCCTTTAGAGATGTACTACTCGGTCTCTTTTTTATCACCATCGGCGCATTGCTGCATATTAAAACACTCCCCCAACATTGGCACTGGGTACTCTTCATACTACTTGCATTAATTACTTTTAAAACGATACTCATCATGTTATTAACGCGCATTATCGAAAAGCAAACATTTATTAAAGCGTTTCGGACTGGGCTTATTTTGGCACAAGGGGGTGAATTTGGATTTGTTATTCTAACCCTTGCCATTAATAACAAATTAATTGATCCTGAACAAAGCCAAGTGGTGATTGCAGCTGTTGTATTAAGTATCGTGATCGCACCCTTACTGATTCGATACAATAAATTAATCGCCTATTCTTTATTTAAAAAACCCGAAGAAACACCCCCTGAAGAAAAGAATGCGCTTCCTTTAGATAAACAAGCTATGGAATTAAAAGATCATGTGATTATCTGTGGATTCGGCCGAGTTGGCCAAATTTTGGCTCGTTTTTTAGAGCAAGAAAACATTCCCTCTATTGCGTTAGATTTGGATCCAATGCGCATCGGCGATACTAAAGTAGCGGGAGAAAAAGCCTTTTATGGTGATGCGCGCAGATTAGAAGTTCTAGCTGCGGCAGGCCTTGCTCGTGCACGGATGATCGTCATTAGCTTTGCAGATGAAACCGCTGCCCTCGAAACGCTCAAGAACATTCGCTCTATGCGAGCCGATATTCCCGTATTTGTACGCACCAAGAACGATTCAAATTTAAAAGCCTTTCAAGATGCCGGTGCAACAGAAGTCGTTCCTGAAACGTTGGAAGCGAGTTTGATGTTAGCCTCACACTTACTGTTAATGTTAGGCGTACCCGCATCCCGAATTCTATATAAAATCCGCGCCATTCACACAGATCGATATAGAATCATGCAAGGTTTCTTTAAAGGAATGGATGATCAAACGTTGTTAGAGGAATCGGATGCATCGCGAATGAGTTTACATCCCTTGACGGTGACTGAAAACGCTTTTGCCGTTCATAAAAAAATTGCAGACATTTATGACCCTGAAAGCCCACATGCCATCAAGGCACTGATCCGCAATGGCGTACGAAATCCTAATCCTGATCCTAACCTCATCATTGAAGCCGGAGACATATTGGTACTCCTTGCCACTCCAGAAACATTATATATTTTGACTGAAAAAATACTGCGCGGCGCATAATCGTTTTTTATCCGCTATTTTGCGGATGTTGCAAAACCATTATTTCCAGTATAACAATGTTTATGAAACTAGCCGTTGTATATAGTCGTGCTTCACTTGGGATCGATGCCCCTTTGGTCACCGTGGAAACGCATATTTCTGGCGGATTACCCAGATTTACCATTGTCGGTTTACCCGAAGCCGCGGTGAAAGAAAGCAAAGATCGGGTGCGTAGTGCAATCATTAATAGCGGTTTTACTTTTCCCAATCGTCGCATTACGGTCAACTTAGCTCCTGCTGATCTCCCTAAAGAAGGAGGGCGTTTTGATCTACCCATTGCATTGGGGATATTAGCCGCATCCAAGCAACTTCGAGTAAAGACGCTGAATGATTACGAATTTGCAGGCGAACTCGCTTTATCCGGGGAACTGCGGACAATCCATGGCGCATTACCCTTAGCGCTCGGAACGCGTAAAGCGCAGAGAACGTTAATTATTCCAAGCAAAAATGCCGCAGAAGCTGCCCTCCCAGGTGATAATATGGTCTTAGCAGCAAATCATTTATTAGAAGTCTGTGACCATCTTACTCGACAAAAAATCATCGCGCCTTTCCCAAAGGAAATTTTAGCAACACTCGAATCCCTACACGCAAATTGCGATCTTTCTGAAGTACGCGGACAGATCTATGCAAAACGCGCCTTAGAAATTGCAGCCGCCGGTGGACATAGTTTATTAATGGTGGGACCGCCTGGAACTGGTAAAACCATGTTGGCAAGCCGTTTGCCGAGTATTCTTCCAGCGTTATCAACCGAAGAAGCGTTAGAAGTGATTGCACTGCATTCTTTGAGCCATCATCGCCAAAATACGATAACCTGGGGAAAGCGTCCATTTCGTTCACCGCATCATACCGCCTCTGCAGTTGCATTAGTAGGTGGCGGCAGTCATCCGCGGCCGGGTGAGATATCGCTCGCACACCATGGCGTTTTATTTTTAGATGAATTGCCTGAATTTGAGCGCTCGGTGTTAGAAGTGTTACGCGAACCAATGGAATCAGGCACCATCTTAATTTCACGGGCAGCACGTCAAACCGAATTTCCAGCACGGTTTCAATTGATCGCTGCGATGAATCCATGTCCGTGCGGACATTTAAATGATCCCAAAGGCCGCTGTCAATGCACTTTTGAGCAAGTGAAACGCTATCGAGCACGCATCTCAGGACCTTTGCTGGATCGCATTGATATGCACATTGAAGTTCAACCGATTTCTCTACATAATTTAACGACCAACCATTCAGCTGAAAATGAATCAAGCGCTAAAGTATTGGTACGGGTAAATCAAGCCATTGCTGCCCAACAGCAACGAGGTACCAAACAAAATGCGCGTCTTACCAATCCAGAAATTCAAAAATTTTGTCAATTAAAACCAGAAACCCAAAACTTTATTACTGAGGCCGTTGAAAAGTTAGGCCTTACCGCACGTTCGTATCATCGCATTTTACGCGTTGCAAGAACCATTGCCGATCTCGAACAAAGCGATACTGTAGAATTACACCATCTCACAGAAGCATTATCTTTTCGCAAACTCGATCGGATCGATAATAAGCAAAGCACCAGCGTAAATGGTAAATCCTTATTGCCATATGATTATTAAATAAAGGGGGGGTCAATTTGCCCCCCCCTTTATTTGATGTTGCCACAATTTTTATCCTATTAATCAATAAATTCCGATTCCACTTCTTATTTCGCGTGCGACACCATATATTCAATTGCTTGTTTGATGTCTGCTTCGCTGCAAGAAGTGCAGGTACCCTTGGGCGGCATCGCTTTATAACCATTTATTGCATGTTTCAATAAAGTATCCATGCCTTCTGCAATACGGGGCGCCCAATCGGCTTTATCGCCAAATTTTGGCGCGCCAGCAAGACCAGTTTCGTGACAAATATGACAATATTTGTGATAGAGCTCTTGGCCAACTTCGGCGGGAGCAGCGGATGCGGCGGCTACCGGCGCTGTGCCCGCTTCTACGGTAACTTCACCCATTGGTTGCAATCGTTTTTTGATAGCGTCTTCATCTAACGAACCAGAGAGATCAGCAAACGAGAAAGAAGCGGCTAACAAAGCGCTGAATAACACCAGAATAAGCGACATTTTCCTTCGTTTCACAATCCCTTTCCCTCTAGACGAAAACGGTAAACTATCATAGTATAATGCATTCAGCGCCCTACCCTACTGACGAATGATTAGAGCAATTATGCGCGCAATTGAATATGCAATTACCTTATTAAAAAACGGTAAATTGGTCGCCATTCCAACGGAAACGGTCTATGGACTTGGCGCTGATGCCCGCAATCCCATTGCCGTTCAAAAAATATATACGGCAAAAGGGCGCCCTTCGACGAATCCCTTGATTATACACATACCCAACCCTGATGCAATCATTGACTTCGCAATCGACGTGCCAGATGACGCCTGGCAGCTTGCCAAACATTTTTGGCCCGGTCCATTGACACTCATTTTAAAGCGTCATCCAAGCGTTCCCTTGATCGTTACCGGCGGGCAAGAGACCGTTGCGTTAAGGATCCCGAATCATCCCCTAACGCTAGAATTGTTACAAGCGTTCAATGGCGGAATTGCCGCACCTTCCGCAAATCCCTCTGGCAGAATTAGCCCAACCACCGCCGAACATGTTCAAGAGGGATTGGGAGCGGCCGTTGATTTTATATTAGACGGCGGCGCCTGCACGATTGGCATTGAATCCACCATCGTTTCTTGTATAAGTGATCCTCCCATGATCTTACGGCAAGGCAGTATTTCTGCGGAAATGTTAAATGCGGTTTTGGGTAAAGACGTGTTAGAACCCAGTGCGAAACATAATATACACTTTCCAGGCTCACAGTTATCGCATTACGCCCCTCATCATCCTTTATATTTATTAGACAAAGAAAGCCTCTTACAAAAAGTAAAGAAATTATCCGAAGAAAATAAAGCGGTGAGTGTATTAAGTTTTGAAAAAAAACCCGTTGATAAACAATTTTTAATAACAGAATGGATAGCGGTATCTCACGATCCCATTCATTATGCACAACAGTTGTATCACACTTTACATCACTTAGATAAAACAAAATGTGACTATATTTTGATTGAGAGACCGCCAAATACCCGCGAATGGCTTGCGATTAGGGATCGCCTGCAGCGGGCTGCATATTCGACAAATTAAACGTGGTTTGTAAATTTTTTTCTTTTTGAAAGCGCTTTAATGCAAATTCTATCAAGCGATCAATCAAATCAGAATAAGAAAGTCCGGAAGCCGCCCACATTTTAGGATACATGCTGATCTTGGTAAACCCAGGGATAGTATTGATCTCATTTAATACCATACGACCATCTGGCTGTAAAAAGAGATCCACGCGTGCCATGCCTTCACAACAAAGAGCTTGATACGCTTTAATGGCAAGCGCTTGGACAGCTTTAATTTCGGATTCGCTCAAGCGTGCCGGAATTTCAAATAGCGCACCATTTTCGTCTAAATATTTGGCTTCATAAGAATAAAATTCATATTGGGGGATCACTTCTCCCGGCAACGAAGCAATCGGTTCTTCATTTCCCAAAACAGAGCATTCTATTTCACGGCCTACAATGTTTTCTTCTATGATCACTTTATGATCGTATAAAAACGCATGATCTAATTTTTCTTTAAATTCTGCTTTCGATTTTACTTTAGAAATGCCAACGGATGAACCCAAATTAGCGGGTTTCACAAAGAAAGGTACGCCAAGCGTTTTTTCGATTTCTTCAAAACGGATCAAATCGCGCTGATGACTAGTCACCGTTAAAAAACGCGCAACTGGAATACCTGCGTCTCTTAACAAGCGCTTCATAACATCTTTATCCATACCAATCGCAGAAGCCAAAACCCCCGCGCCAACAAACGGCAAATTGGCTAATTTTAATAATCCTTGGATAGTGCCATCTTCGCCGTAAGTGCCATGCAATACCGGAAAGATCACATCTAACGGACGCTCTAACGATTGTCCTGATAAACTTACTAGCGGATTCCCTGCTTCTCTGGCAACCAACGTTACATTTTCTTTTGCGGTTTGGAGTTTAATTAAATTGGCATTATCAGCATTTAACAAGCAACGGTTTAAATCTTCATGTAAGAACCATTCGCCTGATTTATTAATCCCAATCAAAACCACCTCATACCTTTCTTTATCCATCGCTTCAATAACGCTTTTAGCAGATAAAAGAGAAATCTCATGTTCTGCTGATCTGCCGCCAAATAATATGCCCACCCGAATTTTCTGTGACACAGTTAGTTACCTTAAATGTTAATGGGTTTCAATGTTGATGATATTACTATAACTCAGATTAAAGTGATACGATGAAAAAACCAAGAAATAATGATGAAATGTATGCTTCCAGCGGGTTTTTACTTACTTAGATGATCCCCGGATCCTGATTGATCTCGGCTATCTTGGCCACTATAACTTTTTAGGCCGTCCGGCGGCAGGATATCTTGCCCCGGTCTGCATATTAACTGAAGCGGCGGTGACTGTCCTTCTGGCTGTCCAAGATGAATTAGATGCATTCGCTGCGAGCCATGGAAGCGAGTGAAACGAGCGCGGCGAGTAGTACGAGGTAGCCGTAGCATTTTTTGCGAAACGAGTCCGCGAAGTGCGCGTGAAAAATAA
>JAJZUR010000142.1 GCA_021848375.1 Pseudomonadota bacterium
AAATCTTTTGCATTCTGTTCGTGCAATTGAAAACCCGAAGACCATGCCGGCTGACAAGTGCCAATGATTGTTCCAATAGCCAGTGAACCAACCAGCTGTTTATAGCATCGATTCTTTTTACCCATATTCACCATATCCAAAAACTCCTTTCTCTTTTGCGTTTAAACGTTTCCATCAGGTAAAACGTAGTCAACCTTCACAATATCTCTTGTTCTACAATTGATGTCAAATAGGTCAGCATAAAAACACAAAGATTTGTTTTTGACCTTACCTTAAAGAAGATAAAAATATGGTCATCGATTGGCGAGTTCTTGCCAACCAGCATCCGGGGTAAACCGCTGCCCGTAGCGTTGCGCTAATTGATTTAAGCGTTGACATAATAATGATTCACCTTGATCTTGAATGTATTTTATGGGGCCCCCTCTAAAAGGCGGAAAGCCGGCACCAAAGATCATGCCAGCATCTAAATAATCTGCATCAGGTACGATCCCTTCACGCAAACAAGCGACCGCACTGTTCAACATTCTAAATAATAAGCGATCGAAAATATCTTCTGGCAGAGTTTGGGGTTGGCTTTCATCTTTCGCCATTAACTTGCCATTCTTATAAATATAAAAACCGCGCCCTGTTTTTCTGCCTAAATGGCCGATCTCCACCAATTGCCGCAATTGGGCAGGAATCGTACCGCCATAATATTGGATTAAACTTTCACCAGCATAAAGGCAAACATCTAATCCAACGGCATCCGCTAATTCTATAGGACCCATGGGCAAGCCAAATTGGACGGCTGCTTTATCAATAGCTTGAGCTGCAATACCAGACTCTAGCAGCAACATACTTTCCATTAAATACGGCATTAAAATGCGATTCACTAAAAAACCAGGCGCGCTTTTAACGGGGATCGGCAGTTTATCAATAGCACGCACAAAACGCATTCCCTTTTGTACCAGTGCCGGATCAGAATCAACACTGTTGATCACTTCTACCAACGGCATTTTTGCAACCGGATTAAAAAAATGTAATCCAATCAATCGGCGACGGATTTTTAAGTGATGACTAAACTCTTGAAGTGGAATCGTTGAGGTATTCGTCGCAAATAATGCCGTCGGTTTTGCTTCTTGTTCTAACATAACAAATAAGGCTTGTTTGACGTCTACTTTTTCAACAATAGCCTCGATAATTAAATCGGCATTTTTAATCCCTACTCCTTTCGGATCTGCGATTAATCTATCGCGTGCCGCAGTAATCAAATAGGGCTCTTTTAATTGTTTTTGAAAAAGTTGTAACGCGCGCGCCAAGGCTTTTGCAATCGCCATTTCGCTTTGATCTTGCAACGTTACGCGCATCCCCTTTAACGCACACCATCCTGCAATATCACCCCCCATCACGCCGGCACCAATGACGTGGACATGCTCTGGATGAAAATGCGCTTCTCGCCCGAGACCTTTTAATTTTTCCTGTAGATAAAAAACACGCAGCAAATGCCGCGCAGTATCGCTAGCAATGAGTTTAGCCACCGATTTCGCTTCAGCAATGTATGCTGATTTTTGTTCAATCCCTTCTGTTACCCAATGATCAATCGCTGCAAATGGCGCAGGATAATGTTTGGGATCGACTTTGCTTGCCACTTTTTTTCTAAACCACTTTCCTAACCAGGACCGCACAAAAGGGGCATTAGTCAGTTGTTCAAAAGACGTTGCAACCCGCGGACTTGGCTCGCGTAAAATAAATTGCGTTGCTGCAATCTTGGCTTCACGCAATGGAACCAGTGCATCCAGAAAACCCATTTTATAGGCCGCTTTCGCGGACACACTTCTTCCCGATAGGATCAAATCCATCGCCTTTAATGCCCCGATGAGTTTTGGTAATCGTATCGTTCCACCCCAACCTGGGTGGATCCCCAACATCACTTCTGGTAATCCAAATTTGGTTTTAGGATCATCTACTGCAATACGGTAACGACAGGCTAATGCAAGCTCTAATCCTCCTCCTAAACAAAAACCTTGGATCAAAGCAACGGTTGGGAATGAAAGCTCGGCTAATTGATGAAAAACCAATTGTCCTTGACGAATCAGGCTAAAAATTTCTTCTCCAGATTCTAGGCTTTTAAACTGTCTTATATCAGCGCCTGCGATAAAACCATTTTCCTTACCAGATTGAATGACTAACCCGCGCGGTAAAGAAGTGTCGGATAATGATTGCATAAAATTCGATAGTGCGCTCAATACCTCCGTACTCAATACATTGGCGCTCGCTTCTTTATTATTTAAGGTTAACCAAATAATATGGTTGTGATCGCGTTCAATGGTCCAATATTCTTCATTTACACTATCCATGTTTGACGATCTCCGTCACTCGCTCTATGAGCATGGCACCCCCTTGTCCACCCCCTATACAAAGACTGGCAACTCCATATTTTGCTTTATTGCGCGCCAGCACATGGACTAAATGTAAAACTAATCGCGCGCCGGTTGCCCCAACCGGATGTCCAATGGCAACTGCCCCGCCATCGACATTCAAGCGATCCAAGGGAATTTTCCCAATGTTTTCCTGCTCCAGGGCTTTCAGGCACGCTAATACTTGAGATGCAAATGCCTCATTGATTTCCCAATAATCTATGTCATCCAACTGTAAATGATTTTTGGTTAATAATTTTTGAATGGCATATCGTGGCCCCAACCCCATGAGGGCGGGATCTAACGCTGCCCATTCTGTATCGATTATTTTTGCCAAAACTGGCAATCGATGCCGTTTTATCGCAGACTCACTGGCTAAAATTAAAAAAGCTGCCCCATCGGTAATTTGCGAACTATTTCCCGCTGTCACACTGCCAAAAGGTTTATCAAAAACGGGTTTTAATCCAGCTAATTTCTCCAATGAGGCGTCCCCTCTTATTCCTGTATCGCTATCAACCACATTGCCTTGCCAATCAAATATCGGGATAATTTCTTTTAACAACCCATTTTTGAGTGCATCTACTGCCCGTTGATGGCTCGCAACCGAAAATGAGATCG
>JAJZUR010000143.1 GCA_021848375.1 Pseudomonadota bacterium
AAGAAGATAAAGCCAATACCCATAAATTTTTAAGCTCTATGTCATATATGGAATCTTGAAGAGGAATATATAAAATTACAGACAGAATTATTAAATTGCATATCATTAAACGACCAAACATTTCTTTATCAACAACTTTTAGCGTTATAGGCATGCTTGCCTTTAATATAAACCAACTTATGAAGACTGACAAAGGCAGTCCGCCTATTAAAAAAAATAAAAATTGAATCTGCGATACGATAAGATAATATCGCATAAAAACCATGATGAAAATCCAAAAAAATGAAGCTAACATCCAAATGGCCGCTTTTCTTGTCATCGGAAAATAAAAATTTCCTATCAATAACATACTAGCAACCAAAACAAATGGACTAAAAGTGATCAGGATGATATTGTACATCTGTTGGAGAGTAATCACTGTAAAAATGCAGGATAATAATAGCCCCAATACTCCGAGTGCTTGATAATATCTTATTAATTGAAATTTTTTATATTTTACAAAAGATAAAACCACATTGGAAAACCAGAAGAAAAATAAAATCAATATAATGATGGTTAAAAAAGATGAATATATTTGAAGCCCGTATTGAAAAAAGCTTTTGACAAATGCTAATACATTTCTAAACATTGCTCCATCTATAATATTATAGAAAAATGCAATGTTAAAATTATCATAAAACTTGCCGAACGTGGCTGCAGTTAATGTGGAATTTTCGGAGGCATTCCTGGCAACAAAGGTTAACTTGAAGTCATTAATAACATTTTGCCATCCCATAAAGGCTAATAATTGCAATGCTAAAATACCTACACCCATTAGTGCACCGCTCAATTGACAGGCAATACTGATACTTAAATTTTTAAGCTGGCGCCCATATAGAGCTAGCGAATATAATCCTGCCCAAATGGTTACATAAGCTGCAAAGATTAACTCGCCATAAAATAAACCAATATAATTAAGGATCGTCAACACAATCCACCGTTTTTTCTTAGGGCCGCCTATATTGGTTGCACATAGCAAACTGGAGAAGATAAAAAACCCATGCCATACCCTATAGGTGTTGACTTGCCATTCTGCAAAAAAAATGTAATCGGTCATTAAAACAATACACACGATTACGGCAAAAAAGATTGAAGTGATTTTAGAAAAATAATGATACATAAACCAAATTGACAGGATCCCAACTGTAAAAGTTGTAATCATTATTTGACTTTCAATCGTTCTTGCGCCTAAAACATAAAGTACATAGGCAAAGATCCGCGGCCAATTTCCCTGATGCGTATGTATAATGGGATGAGCAGAAGCCAAGGGACTAAAGGTTTCATCTGTTAAACCAAAACTTTTGGATAAATCCCCGTGGTAAAGATTATAGGCATGCACTAAAGCAGAAAAGGATTCATTATTATCGAATACATAGGGCAGGTAATCTGAAAACCAAAGCAACCAGCCATAAATGATAAAATATAACAATAAAACCGCGGTCAATCCAACCCAATATCGATTGAAATTGTAAGTAGACTGCAAACGGTTAAATATGAGCACTTACCACTTAGTACTATTCAGCTGTAATTTAGGGTGCGACACTAAACAATGCCAAATTAGTCCTTGAAATGCCTCTACGTGAGGCGTCACATGTTGTGCGGAAACGGTCGGTACTAAAACGATATGATCACCGACTTGTTTTGCGTAGCCGCCATCTCGGCCCACTATGCCGAATATTTTAAGATTACGTTTTTTAGCTTCATCTAATCCATTGATAATGTTTGGGCTTACATTTCGTTCTGCATTACCGCCACCGACAGACAAAACCAAAATCGCATCTTTCTCGTTCGCTCTGCTAACCTTTAACCAAGCGGAAAAGACGGTTTCCCATCCCTCATCGTTCGTTCTTGCGGTTAATTCTGACACATTATCGGTAGGTGCATATGTTTCGATACCGCACAATTTTCTAAAATCATTCACCGCGTGACTGGCATTCGCAGCACTGCCCCCGACCCCTAAAATAAATAATCTGCCATTGCGATCTCTTAATAAACAAAGCTCTTCTGCTAAATTATTGATGGCATTTAGATCGAGCATATCAATTAATTTTTGCGCCTCAGAAAAATATTGCACAACATGAGACATTAGTTTTCCCCTTTTCTCTTCAGAATTAACGTTTTATAGTGGTAGGATTAAAAAATAAAATTTCCCAAACTAAGTTAAAAAAGGTTCGCCCGACACTAATGATGTTTAACACACTCACTGCGCGAGAACGATGCGCTTTTTCAGAACCTAATACTTGAACTTCTGTATAACTACAACCTGCCTTTAATAATTTTGTAATAATTTCGCCTTGAAAGCCAAACCCTGAACTGGTAATTTTGATTTGCCTTAATAAATTAACTTTGTAGACCGGCAGTCCATTGTAATAGCGAAGATTTTGATGAAACAATAAATTTAATAAAGTCGTATAGGTCCGAGAAAGCAAATAGCGCATTGGCGTTTTTATGCTGTTCAGATTGGTAATGTACGGCACCACAATATCTACCGTTCCTATCACATCAAAAATAGCCGGCAAGCTTTCCGCAGGCAATCCGCCATCCCCGCATAACATCATAAAATATTCAAACTTTGCCTCCCTTAATGCTTTCTGAAAGGAGGCTCCTAAACCTATGTTAGTTTTATTATTAATTACTTTAACTTTTGGAAGAGCGATCGATAATCTTTCCATAATCTGACCCGTCGCATCTTGGCTGCCATCGTTAATCAATAGTATTTCAAAGTCAGAAAAATGGTCTTTGGCCTGATTAAAAATTGATCTAACCGTTTCTTCTATCAGTATTTCTTCATCTAAGGCAACCACAGCCAACGTAATCGTTTTAGGACGATTTGTATCGCTTACCATTTAACCTGTCTCCACTGTAAATCCCCTTTAAAGGTTGAAGCATTGTGCCATAAAACCCCTATTTTGAATACTGTCTCCCTCAACAATATTTGTCGATTAAATAACTTATATCAGGTATTTAC
>JAJZUR010000021.1 GCA_021848375.1 Pseudomonadota bacterium
TTCCGATCTTGGAAATAATCTATGTCAATTGCACCCCCAGATCTCAGCACCCTCTTAACGAATGTCAAAGACACTTTTGCCAGTGTTGATTTCTTATTCATTTTACGCCTCACAAGCTATATCGTTATTGGGATCATTATTACCTTATATGTCTGCCGCATTGTCGGTAAAGTGTCAGAAAAACACATTTCCGCACATCATTCGCAGTTACTCCGGCGGATCACATTTTACATCGGTCTTGCGCTTTCCTTTGTGTTTCCGCTGCGCGCTTCTGGCGTAGATGTCACCGGCTTATTAGGCGCAGCCGGAATAGCAGCTGGTATCTTAACTGCGGCGATTGCTTTTGCCTCGCAAACCTCCATTTCTAATTTTTTAAGCGGCGTCTTTTTAATTGTGGAAAAACCATTTCAAGTAGGAGATTTTGTTACCATTAATGGTATTTTAGGCGAAGTTCTATCGATAGATCTTTTATCGGTTAAAATCCGCACCAAAGACAATCTTTTTGTGCGCATTCCAAATGAAAGCTTATTAAAATCGCAGTTTATGAACATGACCCGTTTTCCCATTCGTCGCTGTGATGTCAAATTACACGTCCCTTTTCAAGAAGATTTGGCAAAGCTTAAGAAAATACTACTCGACGTCGCTAAACAAAATTCACTCTGTCTGGTTTCCCCGCCCCCCGAATTTACTTTTTTAGAATTTGGCGATTCTGGTCTTTTGATCAAATTTTCAGTATGGTGTAAGCAAGCTTCCTTTGTAAGTTTAGATAACAACATACGAATGGATATTCAGGCAGCATTAATGGCGCATGATATTAAATTAGCGCCAAATGGTTGTCCTCTCAACAAGTAATTTAAAGGGGATTGGCGAGACAAAAAAACTATGATACGCTGCTTTCGAGTCAGAATTCATGTTGAAAAACGTATGTTAACAAGTATGAATACTGACAGATAACCACGGGGTTTCCGGAAAAAATTAAGGCGGCTCCGTATTGTAATGACGTCATTTTGTTTGGAGAGTTATCCATGAAACGAGTATTAATTGCTGCTGTTGCAGTGTTTGCATTGGCCCCAGCATTTGCTGCTGATGCACCAGCATCCACAACTGCAACCACCATGACCGCTGATCAATGCAAGGCCGCAATGGACAAATGCGGTACTGACGCCAAATGTCAAGCTGCGCTAGTGTCTCAAGGTTGTACAGCGCCAGCGGCTCCTGCAGCGCCAGCAACTGGAAACTAATTAACTAATGACGCCGTCAGGCTAAATTAGTCAATTATGAAGGGTAGGTGTTAAACATCTACCCTTTTTTTATACCATCATCCCCCCCTCAAAAATAATTGAAACTTCTCGCTTTTTCACTTAACCTAAATCGTGCCTGTATGATCATAGAAGGGAAAGACGTCATTTTAAATGTGTAATTTAGGTGGGAATCGTTATGGAAGGAGTTAAAAAAACTGGGATACTCTTAGCGGGTGCGGCAGCCGCCCTCTTAGCATCTGGATTCGTGCTCGCAGCGGATACTAAGCATGAACATCGTGCAGCAATCCTTTTCCGACATCTGTGAAGCGTTGTGTGAACTTATGAATCCAGAGGCAATACCAGCCATTGCGCTCGGTTTTCTCCAGCAGTGCTTTAATGACGCTATGGTATCCAATATTGACATTTGAGACTCTTGCACTCAACACAGGAGGTGAAATATGAAAAAAGAAGATTTTCTAATGGAATTCGCAAAAGGTAGCATGAATAAAATCATTGCAGATCAGCATGAACATCCAGAATGGCAGTTATATTTAACAAATGCCTTTCCAAAATTAGAAGCCGCGATGGAAAAGGTAACCGATCTAACAGACACAAATTTACCGGAGGTCATGAACAAATTCACTCAAAATGTACGTAGCATCGGATTAGCGCCGGGTTCGGAAACTTTTTTATGGCTTAAAATGCTTATCTATGCCACTTTTTCTGCACTCTCGCCAGAAACTAGCGAAGCGCGAAAATATAGCGAAGCGGCGAGAAGATATGTTCAAGAAAAAATGCGGTTTGCCAATGATGAAGCCAATTATTTAGACGTTGAAACCAGAAAAACAAAATCAGTAATAGAGGCCGAAAGGAATAGACTTACCATAGAGCAAAAAAGTCGGAACTTAACGCCAACAGAGCTTAAATTTTTAGATCCCGCGGCAAACTTAACCCAGCCGCTAACGGATGATATCTTGGATAAATTAGCCGAACAACAAAAAAAAGACGCTCTCTTGCCGGAGCGGTACATTTCGGAAGAAGAGAGAAAAATTCGAGCATATCATAAAAAAATACGTGACAACTTGATTGCCGAACCGCGCATATCTGCTGCTGATCGAAAACTCAACGATTTATATATTGAAGGTGACAGGTTAAGTAATGCCGCGAATAATGCCAGACAAATTTTGGCGACGCCTGAATTTCAAATGGCGGCTTTTAACACTTATTATGAGGCTTGTCTGAAAGGCTTTACAGCAAGAAAAACTCTAGATTTAGAATTGCTCAATAACCAACTATCGTTCCCCCAAAAGCTAAATCCTGCCTTAGCCGATCTTAATAGTGAAAAAGATAAAATTATGCAGAGCCGAAAAGATCTGATGGAAGGAATGGCAAAAGAATACGCGGCGAAATATGAAGCTCTTTATCTATCTTTTGGAATAGCCTGTCCTAAAAGTAATGCGACTTTATTAACAGAATATAGTGAGGCATGGTTAACGCATCAGAAAAAGGAGGCTTTGGAAGCAGAACTTGAGAAGCTCGAAAAACGCTTAAAGAGTGCAAAAGAAGTGGCAGCCCTTTGGCTAAAAAAATTTCCTCCCATTTTTCCGGAAACAGAAGTTGCAAAAGTTAACCGCCTATTATCCGATTTGTATGAAATGTTAGAAAAATATCGTTTTACGGAATATTATAAGCAGGTTGAGCACTATACGCTTGATCTGCCCATCTGGTTAGAAAAACATCTCTTTAGGCTTGCCTTTGAAATTCCGCAAAGGCTATTACCCGAAGGCGTTAGCCTTTATTTAGAAATGTATGGATCAGATAAGCTAGAAGAAGGAATGTGGAAATATATTACCACTTATCCTGAAACGCGAGACACTTTTATAAAAAAGTTAAGGGATCTGCAAACCAACCAGGAAGTGGTTTAAATCCGCATTTACCGCGCTTTTACTGACCATTTTGTCTTTCCATCCGGCGAATCTTCTAAAATGATATTTTTTTGCAATAACGTTTCTCGAATTTCATCGGCCTTTTTCCAGTCTTTGGCAGTTTTTGCAATTAACCGCTCTGAGATTAAGCGATCTATCTCGTTGCGATCGATTTCGCTGCCGTTTAAATTTTGTAAAAATTCTTCTGGTGTCGCGTTTAGTATGCCTAAAAGATTGCCTAATTTTTTTAACAACAAGGCAAGTGGATATACTTCTTCACTATCAGCATCTCGCAGGCGATTAATTTCACGCGCCAAATCAAATAATACAGCAATCGCAACGGGAGTATTAAAATCATCATTCATTGCATCACAAAAACGTTTTTCATATTCCGAATGTGACGGTATCGAAACAGAATGCGGAATGGTTATTCCACGCAATGCCGTATAAAGGCGTTCTAATGCCCTAAAAGCAAAATCAATGTGATCCCCTGTATAATCTACCGGACTGCGATAATGGCTGCTGATGCTAAAATATCGTAACACTTCAGGATGGTAATGCTGCAGGAACTCGCGGATAGTAACAAAGTTGCCAAGTGATTTTGCCATTTTTTCTTTTTCAATCTGAACATACCCCACATGCATCCAATAATTGACGAAAGTCTTACCCGTTGCCGCTTCACTTTGCGCACGTTCATTTTCATGATGCGGAAATTTAAGATCAGGGCCACCGCCATGAATATCAAACGTCTCCCCTAAATTTTTAAGGGACATCGCAGAACATTCAATATGCCAACCAGGTCGTCCAGGACCCCAAGGCGAAGCCCAACTGGGTTCCCCAACTTTAGCCGATTTCCATAACACAAAATCAAAAGGATGTTGTTTCGACTCATTGATTCCAATTCTGGCACCGGCTTGTAGATCGTCCATTTTCCGGTGGGAAAGACAACCATAGCTTTCAAATTTTTCAACTTTGTAATACACATCTCCATTGGCGCCTACATAAGCATATCCTTTATCCATCAAAGTTTTAATAAGGGTTATCATTTGTGGAACATATTCAGTGGCTCGCGGTTCTAAAGTTGCGGGTTCTATATTCAATGCTGCAAAATCTTCATGCATCGCATTGATAAATCGTTCCGTTAGGATCTCCATCGGTTCTTGATTTTCATCTGCGCGCTTAATAATTTTATCATCAATATCAGTAATATTGCGAATATAATTTACTTCAAAACCACGATAACGGAGATATCGTATAATAGTATCGAATACTAAATAAACCCGCGCGTGACCAATATGGCAATAATCATAAACGGTGATACCACAAACATAAAAATCAATTTTACCGGGATGGATCGGTTTAAAAATTTCTTTTTCTTGGCTCAATGTATTATAAATGAGAAGCATACTTTACCGCCTTTGCTAATCGCGCTTGTGCTTTTTCAACACCTAATAACTTTAAAATTTTAGCTAATTCTGGCCCATGTAACTCTGCGGTTAGCGCTGCCCTTAACGGAAAGAACAATGCTTTGCCTTTTAACCCAGTTTTCTGCTGTAATCCACTCACTAGTTTTGGGTAATCCAATAACGATTCCCCTAAAATAGTCGATGCAGTTTGATAAAAATCGACACCAGCATCTCGAATCACTTTCATAACCTCTGGTTTATCCTCATAATCAATGTCAGCAAAAATAGCCTTAGCCCAAGGAATGGCATCTCCCGGCATTACCAAATTCGGTTTAACCATCTCAACAAAGGCTTCCGCCGAACTTTCAGGAACATACGTTTCAACATACGTTCTAATGTCTTGCCAACAATCTTGCCATGAACTGTGATGCATGGCTTCTTTTTGCCAAAAATTTAATTGAATCGGATCATAATGCGCCGGCGATAAACTAATATTCTTGAGCTCAAAATGTGCCGATAAACCATTTAAATCCAATAAGGTATTATCCGCATCATGATGCCCTAAACGCGCTAAATAATTTAAGATGCCAAATGCAAGGAAACCTTCTTGGCGTAGCTCTTGGATAGAACGGCTGCCATTGCGTTTGGATAAGCGTTGGCCATCCGGACCTAAAATCGTTGGGAAATGGCCATACTGTGGTATCGGTAAATTTAAAGCCTGTAAGATTAAGATCTGTCTCGGTGTATTGGTAAGATGATCATCGCCGCGCAACGCATGCGAGATCCCCATTAAAGCATCGTCGATCGCATTGCAAAACATAAAAGAAGCACTGCCATCGCCGCGTCGTATAATGAAATCCCCAATATGATCCGTTTCAAAACGCTGATTGCCTTTGATCAGATCTTGGAATTCAACTACTTGTTGATTGGCAACTTCAAAACGCAGCGTAAATGGAATGTTGGCGATCGATTTCGCTTCAATTTGCTCCGCCGTCAAACGTCGGCAGGTACCAGGATAACGCGGGGGTTGATGCGAAGCCAATTGGACTTTTCGCGTGATCGCCAACTGTTCATCGGTACAAAAACAAGGATATACACGCCCCGCTTGCTGCAGCCGTTCATAGTAGTCGTTATAAATCGCTTGACGTTCTGACTGATAAAAAGGACCTTCCTGCCATTCCAAGCCAAGCCACTGCAAATCTCGTAGAATGGCATCCCGAAAATGTGTTTCAGAGCGGCCAGTATCCGTATCTTCGATTCTTAATAAAAGAGCCCCACCCTGATGATGGGCGTATAAATAATTGAAAAGCGCCGTCCGGAGGTTGCCAAAATGCATTAAGCCAGTCGGACTCGGTGCAAAACGGGTTTTTAAGGGTATATCCATGCTGGGGATTGTAACAATTTAGCTAGCCACTGAATAGTCCGACGGTAAAAGTCACCAAAATGTGATAGGATTAACATTTTTACTCCCTTAACAAGGACATGGCGTATGGCAAAGGTTAAATTACACACTTCTTTAGGTGCGATACTCATTGAGTTAGATGAAAAAGAAACTCCCACGACAACTCAGAATTTCTTGGATTATGTGAAAGAAGGATACTACGACGGCACCATTTTCCACCGTACAATTAAAGGCTTTATGATTCAAGGCGGAGGCTTTGAAAGCAATATGGTGCAAAAGAAAGCCCGCCACCCCATTCGTAACGAGGCTAAAACCGGCTTAAAAAACGAAAAAGGCACCATCAGCATGGCGCGCACCAATGAACCGCATTCTGCTTCCTCTCAATTTTTCATTAATGTTGCCAATAACGCATTCCTGGATTTTAAAAATGAAACCCCCGATGGTTATGGGTACTGTGCATTTGGCAAAGTCACCGACGGCTTAGATATTGTTTTGAAAATCAGTGAGGTTGAAACCACCCGTAAAGCCGGCCATAGCGATGTCCCTGTTGAAGAAATTTATTTATTAGGAGCAGAAATCGTAGAATGACCACCTATTTTATTTCCGATCTGCATCTCTCAGCCAATCGGCCCGAACTCACGCAACTGTTTCTTAAATTCTTAGCAGACGATCTTAAAAATGCAGATGCGTTGTATATTTTAGGAGACCTATTTGAAATGTGGATCGGAGATGACAATACTGATCCCCACAACCAACAAGTCATGGATGCTTTAGCTCATTGCAGCCAAAGCGGTATTCCGCTCTACTTTATGCATGGCAATCGAGATTTCTTAATCGGTAATACGTTCGCCCAAAAAACACAGTGCGTTTTACTAAAAGATCCTTCGGTTGTGCTGATCCAAAATGAACCCGTTTTATTAACGCACGGCGATTTACTCTGCACATTAGACACACGCTATCAACGCTTTAGACGCTTTGTACGTCAACCTTGGGTGCAAGTGTTATTTTTAAAATTGCCGCTATCCTGGCGGCAAAAGATTGCAAAACGTTTGCGTCAGCATTCTTCCAGGCCAAAAATGCTAGGGGGAGCTGAAACCATAAAAAAGACAGAACCAAGACACTGGGATGTTGCCTTAAATACGGTTTTTGAGTTTCTGCGCACCCATCAAACCACTACCCTTATCCATGGCCATACCCATAAACCTAAAATCCATGAGTTTTTATTAGATAATCATCCAGCCAAACGAATTGTGCTAGGAGATTGGGGAAAAACGGGATCAGTGTTGTGCTTTTCCACTAACGAAATTGCTTTAAAACAGGTCATATGAAATTTACTCACCCACGAGAGCACATTTTGCAACGCCGCTGGTTGTGGACGACACACCTCGTATGCTTCACTGCATTACTTCTATGGTTTGCCCCACTCACTCACCCTATTTGCCAACGGTTAGATGCTTTCACTTTCTACCTCTTAAATGGCAGCCTTGTTGATCATCCCCTCTGGCAACAATTTTGGGGAATATTAAATCATCGCCGCGAAGTTAGCTTAAATTTAGTGATGGCTGCGCTTTTTAATCTCTGGGCTATTCTTGCGACACGTGACAAAGCATTACGTAAAACCCGAATCAAACAGATCCTCTACTTTTGGATCTGCTTTCAGATCGGTTTTACCCTTCAATACCATTTCTTTAACACCTTTTTAGAAGTTGCGCGCGACTCACCTTCTCTCACGCTGCATCCGGTTACTAAACTTTCTGTTATTTTACAAAATACAAATATAAAAGATGCCTCTTATCATTCTTTCCCAAGCGGGCACGCGTTTTCTATGGTATATTGGGCTGCCTTCACAACCTTCTGCGCGCCACGCAGAATTGCATGGGTTGGCGTTACATTAGCTTTTATTTTATGTTTAGCCCGTTTATTCAGCGGGGCACATTGGCTAAGTGATACGCTCTTTTCTGGACTGCTGGCGCTGATTTGGTTAAGTTGGACAATTTCTACCCCAATTTATCGCGCAATTATTAACCATCGGAATTTACTGCCAAACACTTAGAAACGATTTCAAATACGTCTTTAGACAGTTTAGGCTGTTCTAATAAGCGTTTTAATTGTAACTTCATCTTCTCTTGCCGCGCGCTGTCAAAGCGCGTCCAGCTGGAAAATCCACGTACCATTCTAGAGGCAACTTGGGGATTTAAGGGATCTAATTGTAACACTGCATCCGATAAAAATTCATAACCCGCACCCGTTTGATCATGAAATCGAATTAAGTTGCCAGTGGTAAAAGCGCCAATCAAAGAATAAACTTTATTGGGATTGGTAATTTCAAAAGCTGGATGTTTCATTAATCGTTTTACATTTTCTAAGGTATTCGGTAACTCTGAGCCCGCCTGCACCCTAAACCATTTATCCATCACTAAGGCATCATGCTGCCAATGGGCATAAAATTCTGCCAATACTCTTTCGCGCTCTTCTCCTGCCCAATTAGAAAGCGCACCCATGACTGCCAATGCATCGGTCATATTATTTGCGGTCTTCCATTGTTTAAGGCATAAGTCTATTCCAACCGTTGGATCTCCTATCACGAGATATGCCAAACATAAATTTTTGAGCGATCGCGCAGCAACAAATTCTGGCTTATATTGATAACGCCCCGAGAGTGTATGTTTATCGTAATTTTCCAATAATTCTTTTTGCAAACCTTTACTCAATGCTTGTTTTAAAAACGTCCGAACTACAAATAATGCGTCTATCTCAGCTGGTTTTTTGAGTTCAACCAAGTAATTTAACGAGGGTAAGCTTAATATTTCAGCTTTTAATGCGGCATTCACACCTTTATCTTGCAAAATAGCGCGATGGGCTTCAAGCCAAAATCCCGGTAATTCTAACGAACGTTTTCCTTGATAGGCTTCAACCAAACGCCAAATCAGACGTTCGGTTAATTTTTGCCCTGCATCCCATCGATTAAAATCGTCTGAGTCATGCGCTAATAAAAAGGCCAAATCTTCATCCCGAGTTTCTAGATGGACTTTAACCGGTGCGGAAAAAGATCGAAAAACGGATAAGACTGGCTTTTCCGGAATCTTATTAAAACTAAACGTCTCTTCTGCTGTTTTTAGAACCAACACCTCTGTTTTTTCCAAGAGGTCTTTCCCGACCTTATTTAATAATCCCATCGCAACCGGGATCACCATGGGTTGTTTATTCGGTTGATTCGGGGTTGGCGGACAAAATTGTTTTAGGGTCAATTGATAAGTTTTCGTATTGACATCATAGGTTTCTTGCACAGTGACTTCTGGAGTACCCGCCTGGCTATACCATAACCGAAATTGGCTTAAATCCATCTTAGAAGCCGCTTCCATAGCTGCCACAAAATCATCGGTCGTCACGGCTTGTCCATCGTGCCGCTCAAAATAGAGATCCATCCCACGTCTAAAGTTTTCCTTACCCAAGAGCATTTGGATCATTCTGATGACTTCAGCGCCCTTTTCATAAACGGTCGCCGTATAAAAATTATTGATCTGCATATACGATTCTGGTCTGACAGGGTGCGCCATGGGCCCAGAATCCTCTGGAAATTGACTATTGCGCAAAGCGCGGACATTTTCAATTAAGCTCACGGGAGATTTGGAAATATCTTTTGAAAAATGATGTTCCCGAAAAACCGTTAAGCCTTCTTTTAAACTGAGTTGAAACCAATCACGACATGTAACTCGATTGCCTGACCAATTATGAAAATATTCATGACCGACTACCACATCAATATGTTGATAATCAAAATCCGTTGCCGTTTCAGGACGCGCTAAAATATATTTTGCGTTAAAAATATTTAAACCTTTATTTTCCATGGCGCCCATATTAAAATCACTAACGGCAACGATCATATAGATATCCAAATCATACTCACGTCCATAGGTTTCTTCATCCCATTGCATGGCTTTTTTTAAGGCCTCCATGGCCTGTTCACATTTGTCTTGATTTTCTCGTTCGACAAAAATCTTTAATGTCACTATTCGATTTGATTTCGTCACAAAATAATCTTCAAGAGAAACCAGATCGCCTGCCACGAGTGCGAATAAATAACACGGTTTTAAAAATGGATCTTCCCATTTTGCCCAATGCCGCTCACTATCTTGGCTGCCTTTTGCTACACAATTTCCGTTCGATAATAACACGGGATAACGACGCTTATCGGCAATAATTGTCGTTGTAAACTTAGCCATTACATCTGGCCTATCAGGATAAAACGTTATGCAGCGAAATCCTTGTGCTTCACATTGCGTACAAAACATTCTCTTTGATCGAAACAAGCCTTCTAAGGCCGTGTTTTTTTCCGGATGAATTTCAGTTTTTATTTCTAATAAAAACTGTTCAGGAATATTGGGGATGGTTAAAGTTTCACTATCCAATTGGTATTCAGTAGAAGATAACAATCTTTCACCCAATTTTACAGAAAGGAGCTTTTGTTTTTCCCCTTGTAATACCAACGGAAAAGTGCCTGAAATATTTCGATTGCGATGACCGTGCATCGTCGATTGCACTAGTGTTTTGTCTTCATATAAATCAAAAACCAAATCAATGGTATCGATTAAATAATGAGGTTCTTGGTAATCTTTTAAATAAATGGTCTTAGGTTCACTCATTTCTATTTTCCCTATTTAATTCATTCCGCACACAAAATATTGTGACTGCCCATTGAGTTTGAGATAAACACGGCTCATATCATAATTATTCGTCCAGGCACCATACGTATTGACACACCCCGACTCATAAGTATAGGCCATCACGCGCACATAACCAGCGCAATTCAGTTGACATTCCCCATAATAATTATAACCTTGTGGGCAAGTAGTACTGGATGTACCAGCCACTGCAACAAAACTTTGCGTGGTTGATTTCGCCATATTTAATGTCAACAAAATATTGCCCTGTTCAGACTGACCATACACTGAATACGTCGTAGAGCTACCAATATTCTGACTATTTAATGGCATCGGAAAGGTAGTATCAGAAAATGCAACACTATTACTGGTAATACCAGTGCCTCTGCCAATAATTCTAAATAAGTTATTCCCCGATGCTGCATCACAGCCTAAATCAATGATTAAAGCAGAGGGCTGCGCAATACTTTCTTGATTTGGGAGATAATAGGTTTCTCCATTCGTCGTCCACCATGCATTATTTTGTGCAGTAGGATCGATATTGGTAAATACAGAGTTTTGGTACACGCAAGGGTAATAGATGTAACAAAGTCTTGATTGCCCACACGCGTATGATTTACTGGGACAGGTGCACCCTAAAGCAGTGCATTCTGTCATTCCAATTCCCCAGTTGGTGGTAATCTCTTGTTTTGCCATGCTCACGGCGTATTCCGCAGCTTCTTTGGCAATGATCTGATCTTGGGTATTGTGCGCCAGATTTTTTTCTGAAACGGTTGTTGATAAGATGGTTATACTTAATCCAGCAACGACCACCAATATCATCAAGCTGATGATAAGAATCATGCCATGTTGAAATTTTTTAGGATGTTTACGCGCTTGTTGCATCTGGTTAACATCCTCCGCTCATTCTTGCCGTTTCACAGGCGGACATAGAGGTATAGGTTCCACAGGATGTTTGATCATTGGTTGTCCAAGTGGTCGCAAATGGGATCCCGCCCGATCGCATATAATAAGTACCTCCAACATTAACACAGTGTAATTGATATACCGGCAATGAATACGCATTTAAAAAAATGGTTGTCGTAAATGCTTGGCGAATATATCTATCGGTTGCCGCATAGGTAATCGCGGTTCCGTTATTTCCTTCCATCAAGGTTAAATTATAGGCCTGATTCGTCAATAAAACTTGATTCTGAGTTCGCGCTGAAAAGGCCACCCGAACCGCGGATATTCGATACTGATAAAGATTTTCGGTATTATATGTTATGTAGCGACTGACCGTCGGAACACTATAAGTGCCTACAGAACTCGTTGTAACCGACGATAAAAGATCACTCTCACCCACTAATACATTCATGACTTCAATATTGGGAACAACATTATAGGTGGTATTGGCAATTGAATCATATGCTTTTAAGGTTGTCGTCGCACTATCAACATAAATGGTATAAGAGTTTAAAGCGGATGGCGGCTGGTATGTAGAAACCGGAATAGTCGCTCCTGAAAAAGTGGTGGTCGTATTTGGTCCTGGATTTGAAAAATAAACCGTTAATATGTCGCCACTTGCAGTAATTCCGGAAGGTACACCAGCACAACTTGATCCTACACATAGGTATTGTATATTCTTTTGATAGACAGCCATGCTAAAACCTCCGCAATTGTAATACGGCGTAGAACAAGGTTGTATTCCCCGGTTACGACAATTAGTTGTCGTTGACATACAACACCCCGCACCATTAATGGAAGTCGCAAGACTTAAGTCGGATTTATTAAAACCACCCACAGGGGGCGCAACACACGTACTGCAATTGATTAAACCAAAAAATTGGGTCGTGCCATAGGAAGATAACATAGCCGATTCACAAGTAGCCGGGGTACTGCCAGAGGCTTGTACCGTCACGCTAAATTGGGATGTTGTGTTAAAATCGCCAATGTAACTCCATTGCGCGAATACCGCTGCTCCGCCCGCTATCGTTTGAAAAGGCAGGGCCTGTCGTTGCGTTGCAGGCAATGGCACTGGCTGCGTAATGCCATATCCTGCCATTTGTATGTTTTGCCGTAAAAAAGCCAACGCTTCGCGCGCATTATCATACAGCCCGGTCATATTTTGCGTGTATAAATAATTAACCGTTGATAAAGAAGATAATTGCGACACCATCAGTAACAAAAAAGCGCTGATTAACAACCCAATCATTAACGATACTAACGTAAATCCTCGATGTTTTTGAAATGATAGCGGCATCATTGCACAGATTATCCTCATCGCTGTAAAGGTGGCGTCACCGTTGTAATCACATATTGATCTTGTGTACCTGCATTACGATTCGCAAAGCTCTTCCAAAAAATTTTAATGGTAAATTGCAATGGATAGGGCGTTGTTCCGGGAGGTGAACAGGTTTGAAGCGTGCTACCTGGTGTTGAATCTAAACAAACACTGGCAATCGGACTGGCCCACGCGGGAAAAGCAGCTGTAATGCGCTGATTCCAATCCCATAAATCATGCTTTGCCATCTGGTTTCCGGTACAAATTGCCCCGCCGGTGCTCAAACAATTAACGTTGTAAGTGGCAGGTCCCGTTTGATAACCACTCGTTAACCCTTGCCACGTCTCTCCTGCATTTGCTTGCATGCGAGCCACCATATCCTGCACAAACATAGCAGCAAGGGTTCGAAGGGCGCTATCTTCTGCATTTTGAATGGCCACAATTTGGGCTCGGGTAAAACCTAAAGCGCCGATAGAAATAACGGCTAAGGCAATTAAAACTTCAATCAGACTAAATCCTTGTGCGCGTGTTTTAACTTCCATGACTGGCCTTTCACATAAAACTTAAATTGTCAACCAACTAACATCAATCTGCGCTCATATCCTAAACGCTAACCTGAAAATTCTACCTGATAACCACCCACATTACGAATATTTAAAACCCCAATATCCATGATGAAATACTGTCCCTTGATGCCGAGTAAGGTGCCTTGTATTTCAGGGGTTTTTTCGACATTAAGAGATTTTACTTTGTTTGGATATTGTAAAACCGGAAACTGAAGTTGCTTCACCTTGGTTGCGAGAAGTACTTCCGGCAGCCGCGATTTTTCTTTGGGATCTTCGATCTGCAATGCATCCCTTAGTTCATCTAATAGCTGATCACGTTGATGAATCAGATCAACGCATTCACCTTCACTGCTCAACATCTTTCGCCAATCGGTTTTATCCTGAACGCTTCGTTTTAAGGCAACCTCCAACAAGCCAGAATGATAACGGTTCTGCACTCTAAAGAGGGGGATCGCTTGCACAGCCCCTTGATCTATCCAGCGGGTTGGGATCTGTGTTTCACGCGCAATGCCAACTTTTAAACCTGAGGTATTGGCAAGATAAACAATGTGTGGAATAAAGCAATGCTGTAATCCCCATTCAGGCTCACGACAAGTGCCTAAATGATAGTGACAGGTTTCTGGTTTTAAAATACAAAAATCGCAACGCGCCAAGGTTTGTGCGCACGGAAAACAATACCCTTGGTGATAGCTTTTTTTAATGACTTTATTGCAATGAATGCAATTGATTTGTAAAAACTTTAATTGTATCGTTTTTCCTAAAAAATTATTTAAAGGAAGATCGATCTCGCCTATCGGGAGACTATATTGAACGAACTCTTGTACCTCACTCTTTAACTTTCGAAGATTTCCTGTCATTAAGACTTGCATAAAAGATCAACCCGCTTGTACGACCAATTCTGCTGTTTTACGATCCTCTGCGACATCAAAGGTCATTTTTTCAATCCCGCGCTTTAACACTATCAATAACAATATACCCGGCACGGATAATACAACCGACATCATGAAATAGGATACCCATCCATAATTACTGGCCACCATACCGGCGAATGGTCCCACGATGACCTTGCCAACGACTGCTAAAGAAGAAAGTAAAGCATATTGAAAGGCGCTAAAACGTGCATTACATAAACCCATAACTAATCCTGTAAAAGCGGCTGCACCCATGCCCCCACAAAAATTTTCAACGAAAATCGCAAATCCTGCAATCATATTATTTGGGCCAGTCCACATCAATACCATATAAATCAAATTAGAAAGACATTGTAAGATCCCAAATAACAGTAAAGATCGAAACCAACCGAGTTTAGCGACCATTAAAGCGCCCATCAGTGTGCCAAAAATGGCTCCAAAAAATCCGGTCGCTTTTGCTAACACGCCGATTTCAGAAAGCGTCATATGGATCTCGCGCAATAAAAAAATTTGACTGAGCGCGCCTGCAAACGCATCACCCATTTTATAGAAAAGAATAAACAATAAAATCCAAAGCGCTTGTGGCCTCTTTAAAAAATCAATAAACGGCAATACGGTACAATCCCAAATTCGTTTCGGAGGAACCACCACACCTTCAGGTTCAGGGCCAATCAACGTCGTCAAAACTCCAGCACCCATTAAAGCGGCCATGGTCAAATATGCAGCTCGCCAACCCCAATAGTCTGCTATCACTAAGGTTAATCCTCCCGAAACTAACATCGCAATGCGATAACCGTTCATGGCCATGGCCGCACCCATGGGGCGCTCATCCGGATGCAACAGGTCAGTTCTATATGCATCCACCACAATATCTTGCGATGCAGAAAGAAAGGCAATTAAACACGCGAGAAAAAATAAAATTTTGGGATGCGTTTCTGGAGAAAACAAAGTCATTCCTCCAATAAAAACGCACAATAGCAGCTGACAAATTAATATCCAACCGCGGCGGCGTCCTAAAAAAGGCGGAACCCAACGATCCATGATTGGCGCCCATACAAATTTTAAGGTGTAGGGTAACGACGCTAAACCGACAAAACCTATTTCTTTTAATGATACCCCGCTTACCGTAAACCAGGCTTGTAATGCGCTCGCTGATAACGCTGCAGGCAAACCAGACGCAAATCCTAATAACAGGGTGACGATAATGCGCTTTTCGGTAAAGATAGCAAATAGGTTTTTCACACTCTTTCCCTAGACTTTGTTACTCTTATAATTAAATATCATGACTTCCTGTTCGGCAAATGTTAAAGAATATTCACTTATCCCGCGGCCTTCTATATTGGGCATATCACGAGCATCATTATAGATAACAACTTTGCTTTTTGCAGCATCACTCTTAAAACCCAAGATGACACCTGTATGACCACTACTACCCACCGTATTTTCTTTCTTCGGATCGTTGCTGAGGTTAAAGCGACGGAAAGCAAAAATCTGTCCTTCGCGAATATTTTTTTGAGGATCGCTTATTTGTACCGTTTCAAATTTTTGTTCCATTAATTTTGCGGCCTCTCTCTTAAACCAGTTCGGATCAACAAAGCCTTTTTTTAATTCCGTACGATAGTGGTATAATTGATCAACTGTCGTAAACGCTTGTTTCAAACCACAGAGTATTTCTAATTCAGACGAACAATCTTCTGGCGCATAAGGTTTTTCACCACATCTTTTCGCCCGATTATCGCCCCCAAAAGTATAGCCACTATGGGGAAACCAGATTGCTTTCCTACCATTATATAAAAAAGTAAATTTTTGAAAGTCTTTATCTAATTTAAATAGATCTAAATCTTCTGGCAAAGGCACCCAATGCGCTAAAGCCGTATTATCCATCCATTTTCCCGTTCTGTCCTGACCCATTAAACCCATCGTTGATACATCTTTACCGAGGACGTTGAGTGTTTCAAAAATAGCGCCTTTTAAGATCG
>JAJZUR010000144.1 GCA_021848375.1 Pseudomonadota bacterium
AGAACATCGTGTAATTTTTGTTCCTCATATTTAAATGTTACGCTGCAAGTTTTTCCACTGGAGATTAGCATCTCGTGAGAAATTTCGACTATTTTACCTATGGCGCTCAGTGCTCTTTCAAGATTAACTTCCGTTATCAAAATCTTGCTATCTGTTGGCATGGATATCGTTAGTTTATTGTTTTTTAAGTCAACTTGTAATAAAATATTACCCATCACATCTTTCATGTCGAGGTGGTTCTTTTTATCCGTTATTGAAATAACTAATCCATTTAGGTAATTTTCAGGGTTGGTATTATCCATGGCCTGTTTTGAAAGTTCTTGTTGTAAAGTGTCAAGTTTAAAGTGCTTGCCTACTTTTTCAATTTCAATTCTTGGTTTGCATAGCTGTGCAAAGTTATTTATCATGTTTGCAGAATCCGCCAGTTTTTTTAGTTTATTTACCTCGTCTAAAGCTTTGCCTATGCTGCCAGAGGCTGATTTTACTTCTACTATAGCTGGATGTTTTTCAGAAACCAAGAAATTTGTGAGTTTAGTTAATTCATTTAAAAGCAAAACATAGCGAGGCCCCCTTTGAATCGGTAAAATTAAATGCGAAGCTACGTCTAATTGTTTAACTTCTGGAATTCTTGTGAAAGCCTTTTGGATTTCATCTATTTCATCCAGTTTTTTTATCTCATCAAATGTCATCAGTAAGTCGTTGTAAATTTCGGCATAGTTGCCAAAATGTTCTTTTATTTCTTGGGCATGTTTTATAAATATATTTCCGACATCTTTTTGCTCTTTATCAGAAACCTTTAATTCTTCCAAAATCCTGCCCGATAAATCAATTAAAGGAAGTAGCTTTTCTGCTTTTTTAAGAAAATTCTGTACATCTTTATTTTCTCTCAATTGGGGACTCGTTGAAACCTTTGTTGTAAGGTTTCGAATAAAAATATCGTAAAATCTAAATATTTGATCATAATAAGACTGCTCGGTACTGAGAATTTCCTTATTTTTATTAATAAGTTCATTCATTTTTTCAACAGTTTTCGTTGCGTGTTCTTCAACACGTTTTTTAGCAAATTCTGCGTCAATTTGTGCTTGTGTTTTATCGGTTGGTTTGCTCATGAGTTAATCCTTCTTTTTTCCGTGTGATCCGGGTGATTTAAGTAAGAGTCGTGGGATCTGTGCATTTGGGTTTGAATTTGGAGTTCCAGTAGTTTTAGTGTTTACTTGTGCTGCTTTTTCCCTTTCTAAGAATATCTGCCTAGCTGGAAATTCGATTTTTTTTGGTTGTGGTTGACCTAGAGATATATTAGTTCGCGCTGGTATTTGAGGTTTTGCTCTCGCTTGGGAGGCGGGCACCTGTTTAGCAGGTTGATTAGCCACCCTAGGCAGAGTAGGCAGAGGCTTTTCTGGAACTGGAGGATTTTTTCTTTCCAGTTTTTTTTCTAGTTGTGTAATAGAAGTTTGAATTTCTTTTTTTTCGTTGCTAGTTTCTTTTGCTAATAATTTATCTAGCTTCTTCTCGCTATATATTAATTTTTTAGTAATTTTAGGTGCGGCTTTAGGTATTTGCCATACTGCAAGATCACTAATTTTTCCCATTACTTTTAGTAGCCTTTGCGGACTATGTCCTAATGGGTTCTTCTCGAGTTTGGGTAGTAATTTTATGATTAGCTTATTTCCGGTGATTGGATTTTTCGTGGATATAATTTTTATTAATGTGTTGCCATTCCGATCTTTTAATAGAAGCTTATTTTTATCTTTTAATTCAAATTGAAACTCACTCAAAATGTTTCCCAATTCGTTTGCTTGATCACTAAGAGTTTTTTGTAGAACATCTAATTTAAAATTATCTGGCATGTTTTTAATTTTTATTTTAGCTTTAAATTCTCTCAAAAATGTGCTTTTAATCGTTGTATTAGGATCTGTGCTTTTATTAATAAGAGGCATAATTTCCGTTTTCATTTTTTTAAAAATGGATAACAATTGATTGTGGAAATCTGTATTTTCTAGTGTATTTTTTAATAAGTTATCGACAAGCAATACATATCTTGGTGCTCTTTGTACCGGAGTAATCAAAAAATCTCCCGGATCATGTTGTTGATTCTTTTCGGATAATTCACAAGCTAAATCTTCAACTGACTTCAAGTCTTTTATTTTATTCCAGTAAGACAGCATTAAAGGATAATTAGCGGCAAATTGCTGAAAATCTTTTTGTATTTCTGTGCTGTTGTTTTTAATGACTATAGCCAAATTAGCACCGTCTTCTTTTAATTCACTCAGTATTTTGTCTGATAGTTTAATTAAGGGGCTAATATTTTTTTCTACAATGTCAATAAATGCATCAACCTCGACATCTGTTATTTTTTTGTCTTTTAATCTAAGTATGAAATCATTGTAGAAATTATTTATTCCATGATAATAACTTTGTTCTGTATCAACCAATTCTTTAGTTAATCCTTTAAGGTTGGTGAGTCTAGTCTTTTCTTTTTCAATTTCTTCTGCTGTTTTCTTTGAGGTTGAACTCATTGTGATTTCCTACTGTTGAATATACAATTTTAAGTAACCTGTCAATCTTGTTATTTATTTGGACATTCAAGGAAGCAGGATGTTTTATGAAAAAAAATTATTTTTAATTGTTAAGGGAATATTCACGGAAATTGAGGGTTAACGAATACGGCGTGCATTGATAGCTAAATAATAAATCAATAATCCTAATGCCAGCGCAAGCCATTGTATGGCATAAGCTAGGTGCTTTATGGGTGGCAGAGCGGGTGTCAGCGGCAAGCTGGCAAAGCCATTGGGATCATTTTCGTGTAGCTGCAATAAAAAGGGGAAGAGGGATTGGCCATAATGTTTAGATAATTCGTCAAAATTGATGCGTTGGATTCGAAGCGGCCAAGTGTTTTGTGGGAGTGGGATATCTTTTAATAACAATCCAGATACGGGTTGATGCAGCGTGCCTATCAATGTTTTTTTTCCGAGCACAGGGTGGATAATCGGA
>JAJZUR010000145.1 GCA_021848375.1 Pseudomonadota bacterium
GTTATGCATGTTGAAAAAAGGATTAACGACAGGCCCAGAAAAGTGTTAAAATACAGGACTCCAAAAGAGGTATTGTTTAAGTCTTTAGGCTGGTCTAGTGATGCACTTCAGTATTGAAGGGGCGAGATATTAAATAAGTGATTCGGAGCTTCGGATGATGAAGCTACACGGATCATTTTATCTCTTGCAAGTATAGAATTAGCCCCAATCCCAGATTCTATGGAACTTTCTATATTAGTCATTGCCAAAACCCATATTAGATCTGTGTGCACTTGCTTGGGGGGGCTATGTTTAATCAGTATAATGATAAGAGAAAACAAGAAGACAGAAGAAATATAGCTTTACTTCTGTATTCGATAGAAATATTTAATGATTTGCTTACTTTAGAAAATGTGATGCCTGAACCTGGTGAAGTGTTACTCAAAAGTGAAAAACTTTTACTTTCACCCCAAGAAATAGCAATGAATAAGAAAATAATGGAAGCAGAAATTGAAAAAGACATGGAATTTTTAGATGAAATGAAAAAAGAAGCAAAAGAATTACAATTAAAAGCTATTAACAATTTTGAGCCAGAAAAAGATAAAGAAGAATTAAATAGACTGGAAAAAGATATGAACACATTACTTGAGAAATATCATGCATTTAAAACTGAAAGTGAAAATGATGTTATTATTGGATTTGATTATTCTCCGCATGTAAGAAAAGAAGAAACAGAGGAAGGATTGTGGGCAGGTAAAGCCAAACTAATTGGACAATTAGAAAAAGGGTTAGAGAATCTAAAAATAGCCAACGGTCACGAAGCCTCTTTAATGACTAAGCGTCTTCAGGAACTACTAGAAGGTACAAACAATATGCATGATACAGCTTCTCTTCAGAAGCTTACAAGTCAATTTCAGAGATTAGCAGCTGTTTGTCCTATTTTGACGGCAGAAAATTTGCCGGAACTGAAAATAATGTCAAAACCAAAAGGATTTTCATAAAAAGTGTCAAGTTTTGTAATATGCCAAAAAAACAGAACATTAAAAAACTCCAGCTAACAATTGAAAAACATCCATATTTTAGGGATGTTGATCAGGATAGGGCAGAAGAAAGTGTAGCATCAAGGCAAATGCCTTTTGTCTTAAGAAAAATTGAAAATGATGATTATGCACTTTCCTATTGGGATAAGAATTCTAGAATATGTGGTTCGTTAAGCTTTAGAATATCCGAAAAAGGATATGTTTTTAGGGATGGAAAAAATTTTTCTTCGCTTGATAAAATTCTTCTGCGTTTTGTAGATGAAAAAAGATTGAACATTGCAATAGAGAATTTGAAATATGTTCACAGTAATCAAGCTTTAAATGAAGCGCTTCGGGAAGCGGTGTTAAAGAGGTGGAACTTGAGGCGAAATATTGATGATGTGGAAGGTATTGAAAAAATTAAAAAATTGGTGAAATTGGGGGCAAGAATTGATGAGTTTTCACCGAAAGATAATTATATTGGAAATATAAATAGGAATCTTAAGGATTTTTGTGATAAAGGAAAGGATGAAGAGGTTAAAAATATGATAACAAAAGAAGTTGGGGTAATGGTATTAAACGGCAAGCTTGAAAAGGCGGTGAAAGGAAACAAACTGGACGACATTCGATTGTTAATTAAACAAGGAGCTGTCATTGATCATGATATTGGTGGTGGTAGAACGTTATTAATGTATGCTATTAGCCAAGGAACGCCTGAGATGGTGAAATTATTGATCGATATTGGTGCAAACTTAAATGCAAAACCTAAGCGAGAACAAGAACAAGTGAAGTCTCTAATTTATAGTTATACAGCTTTAGGAAAAACTAAGCCCAAAAAATATGATTATTGTCTGCAGCTTGCGGAAGATCGATTTAAGGAAAGATTTATTAATGCCGAAAAGGGAGAGTTTGAGATCTTAAATCTTGTAAAATCCAAAGTAAAGGATGCGGAGGCTCAAGACGTAACACTAAAAGAATTTATGAATAATGATGATCCACCATCAAAACCAACCCCCTAATATTCCCATTGTGAAATTAACTTTTTAATCCGCTATTTAGCGGATAGATTTCTGCCTCAAAGGGTAAGTATGCTTATAGCATATGGCTTAACGAGGTTATGAGACATGGTAGATGTAAAACCTGATTTTGATTCACCATGGAAGGAAATTTTGGATATTTATTTTAAAGATTTTATTCATTATTGCTGGCCAGAAAAATATAGCCAAATTGATTGGAAAAAAGGGTATAAAATGCTCGACAAGGAGCTTAATAGGATTGCCCGCAATGCACCGGTTGGCAATAAAGTTGTGGATAAATTGGTTGAATTTTATTGTTTAAATGGAAAAGAAACCTATGTGCTATTGCACTTGGAAGTTCAGGGCAGCTCTAAACAGGATTTTGAAGAAAGGATGTTTATCTACCGCTATCGGCTATGGGATTTACACCGCAAACCAATTGCGAGTCTCGCCATTTTGATTGATGGGAATAAGCATTGGCGGCCGGGTCTTTACAGGGACAGCTTTTGGGATTCGCATATTGAAATGCGATTTCCGATAATAAAGCTGTTAGATTATCGGTCGCGTATTGATGAGCTAGAAAATTCAACGAATCCATTTGCCCATGTTATATTAGCCCAACTTGCTGCATTAGATAACCAAGAGCCTGAAGCAAAGTTAACGACAAAAATTCGGTTAACTAGGCGTTTGTACAGTCTTGGTTGGTTAAAAAATGATATATTAAACTTATATAGTTTTATAGACTGGGTTATGGCATTGCCATCTGAGTTAGAGTTAGAATATTATAAGTCAATTGAAGATTATGAGAGGGAGGAGCTGCACATGAAATATGTTACTAGCGCTGAGCGCATCGGTATGCAAAGAGGCATGGAAAAGGGCATGGAAAAGGGCATGGAAAAGGGCATGGAAGAGGGGATGAAGAAAGGTGAAAGCACGTTATTATTGCGTCAATT
>JAJZUR010000146.1 GCA_021848375.1 Pseudomonadota bacterium
TGTGTAATAAGTTTTTATTCGAGATTAACATGATATTGATATTATGTTCAATTCTAACTTGTATTGCTGCATTAAATTCTTTAATTCAAAGAGTTTCGAATAAACATTGCATAGGTTACTGTTATTTGTGTGCGTTTCAGTTTTACAGTTTTAAAAATAGCTGCTTTTTAAAAAGAATATAACAGAGGTACCACTCAAAAGCAAAAACAGCAAGACAACTGATTATCGCCCCTATATTGAGTGGAATATTAACCAAATTCAATAACCCGCCAATTAAGATGTTTGCATATCCATACAACCAGTTTGCACCTATGAAATTAAAAAAGAGGTATATGAAAATGGGGTTCATTCCAACAATAATGAAAAACAGAAGGTAACGCTTATGTTTACGAACATCAATCCACCAGTAACAAATTGCGAAGGCAATAAGGCTTATGCCTCCTGTGGCAATTACAAAAGAACTGCTTGCTATCCACTTAAGCATTGGAGTAATTCCAGCCCAATCCAGTACAAACCCTAATACTAAAGCGATAAAACCAAATCCTGCCAGATAACTTAATTTACTTTTGGAACTTTTATTGCTTAATAGCAACTGACCAGCCATTAATCCCCAAATGGTGCTTGCGGCACTTGGAATCCAGTTCATGGTTGTTCCGTAATGGCCATTAACCCGGCCAATAACGATCAGGTCGATATAATTGCCAAAATTATGCTGGTCGGTAAAAGGCTGATCAAAACCCGGAATATGTGTGTAACGAAACAAAAGCTCTGTCGCCAGCAATAACAATATGCTTGTTGCTAATTGCCATCCGGGATGCAAACGAATGATGAGGAAACTAATTAAAGTTGCAAATGCCAATTCGGCGAGTACGTTTGAGAACTGAAGATTCAATTTGTTATCACGTACGGCATATATCAGTACCCCTAAGAAAAGTAACCAGAAACACCTTTTTAAAGTTTTAATAAAAGATTGCCTCCAGGAATAATGCAACTCTTTTTGCCTTTTATAAGAAAAAGCCATTGATGTGCCAGCAACAAACATGAACGTTGGCAATAACAAATCCCAAAAGTGCAACCCCTGCCATTGTGAATGTTCAAACTGAGTGGCAAGCAGATGAGTGAAAGAACAGGGGAACGCCTCATGCAATTTATAAAAAACACTTGTCTCTCCCAGTATTAGTATGACCATGATTAGGCCTCTCAAAAAATCAAGGGACAATAATCGCTGCCCGCGTTGAAGGTCTGATAAAGATGCAGAGTTAGCCATTCTTTAGTAGTTTGTTTTTAAAGTTGTAGGGTAGAGAGAATCCATCTTGTTCAACCTCATTTAACCTTTATTCTACCCATGCTGTACCATCCATCCGCTGTAATCCCTTCAATAGCGAGTTTTATCACAGGTTTTTGGGTTTTATCTGCCAGAGTTGTTTTATCAACAATGCCAATTTCCAAATCATAATCTCCAATTGGCAAATCTGATGGGATTAACACTGAATCATTAAAAAGATTATCTCCGGGAAGCCAGCTACAAATGTTCGCTTTGGTCAGCAACGTTACATTGTGCTGATTATTTATAAGTCTGATGGCTAATGGATAATTCACATAACAAGGCGCTACACCTTTATTTTCCCACCATGAATCAAAATCTAATTTTTTATTTCTTTCAATTTCGCCAGGATATCTAAATCTTTTCAGAACAAAACGATACCCCATCTTTAACAGCCATTGATTTACCAATGGTTTCCATTCATCTGGAACAGGTGAAGATTTTGCATTAAAAGTGGAGATATGCCATTTGAGGGATTGCTCAAAAATATACCGCACTTCTTTTTCGCCATATTTCTGTACATTTTTCCAGTTAAGGAAAGTGCCGCAAATTTCTAAGCTTACCGGCGCTTTTTTCCAGGCATCTGCCAATCCGTAATTTATAATTGCTTCAGGATACAAATCATACATGTGTGTCCATCCGTTTGGTTGTGTAGTAAAAAAACCCAGATCACCAAGACAATCAGCTCTCCAGCCTACATTATCTCCTTTAGAGAACGCATATTTATTTACTTCTTCATCCATTAATAAAGCCAGCAAATGAGTTTTTTTAAAAACATCCGTGTACGCATTTACCAGTGCTTCTCTTGTAGGTTTCGAAAGAAGCCCGGCTCCCGAACCTTCTCCCCATGCACCGACAATACCCAAATCAACACCCTCTAAATTTGGATTTCCGTCATATCTTTTACCCATTTCCCTGATTAAACCACCAAAATATTCTATATATCGAGCGTCTTCCGGGTCAACTGCCCATTTTTTATCAATAGGGTTATTGAAATCAAATTTATTCCCAACCATTTTTCGATACCAGTCGGGTACATCGTCTTCAATTGTGGAACCATATGGCATAATTCTTAACATGAGTTTCTGCCCTCTTCGCTTTGCAATATCTATTGCCCTGTCAATTAAATCCCATCTGTATTTTTGTTTTTCAGGCTCCATAAATTTCCAATATACCCTCCAGTAAGCAATCGTAGTTTGTGGGTAATTTCTATTTAATAAGCTCCCTGTATTTTGGTAATCAATATTAAAACCTTCGGTCCATCCGATTCCAGGGTTTAGGGTATCACCATTAAAACGTTGAAACGTAGTAAACCCCATGTCAGGATTATTTAATATGTTATCTATTTCCTTTGGCTTAACGACCACAATTGTTGAATCAGGAGGAGTATCGTTTTGAAAACCAGAACTTAACAGTATGACTAAAACCGTTATGAAAATCATATAAAATTTAGGCATGGATCGTGTTTTTTAAGTGTTTTTTTGTCTTCAGTTTGTTAATTTGGACTTTCCTTTAGATTTTTAAACTTGTAATTCAAGCATATTTTGTACACAATATTGCCAGATAACTAGCAGCAATCTTTGATTTAGGTTAATATACAGCTCACCTCGAAGGCAATTTCTTTTGCCTTTT
>JAJZUR010000147.1 GCA_021848375.1 Pseudomonadota bacterium
ACTAATGGGAAAATCAAAAAGCACCAGGAGCTTTGGGCTCTTAAAGATATAAATTTAGAGGTGAAAAAAGGGGAATGTGTAGGGATAATTGGGCCTAACGGGGCGGGCAAGAGCACACTCTTGAAAATCCTTTCAAAAGCGCTCAGGCCTACGAGCGGATCTTTTGAGGTGCATGGTAATTTGGTTTCATTACTGGAGCTGGGGACGGGTTTTCACCCGGAATTATCGGGCATAGAAAACATCTTTAATAGCGGAAGGATATTGGGATTTTCAGAAGCTTATCTTAAAGGGAAGCTTGAAGATATTATCAACTTTGCGGAGTTGGGTGAATTTATCCATCATCCCGTAAAGACGTATTCTTCGGGGATGTATGTACGCCTGGCCTTTTCGTTATTCGCCAATCTGGAACCGGATGTCTATATTGTAGATGAAGCTTTATCCGTCGGTGATATCTTTTTTCAACAAAAATGTTTTGCTTTTTTAGAAAAGCTGAAACAACGGGGTACGGCTATCATTGTGGTGTCCCATGATACTCAAGTTATTTTAAAGTACTGTGACAGGGTGCTCATTCTTGATAATGGTGAAATCAGCCATTTGGGTAATCCTGTGGCGATGGTCAATCTGTATTATTCACTTTCTAAAGCAGGCGGCATTCCGGCAGCGAATGATGTTGCGGTTGAGCAAAATGTTAGCCGGAAAAACATTAGCCAAGAAAGGATAGAAATTAGAGGCAGGCATAATGTTGAAAATGGACCCGGTATCCGGCGTGGAAATGGAAAAGTGAAAATTGTGGGTGCACACATTTGTAATCATTATGGGGAGGAAAAAAAGACTGCAGTAACCGGGGATGATGTGTACCTTGAAATATACATTAAGGCCAACAGCGATGTCGATGACCTGGCTCTGGGTTTTCAGATTACTGACCGGCTGAATACCGTTGTTTTTGGGCAAACATCGTATATGGCGACCAGACAAAGGCTTTGGATCAAAAAAAATGAGTATCTAGGGGCTGCTTTTCGAATTAAATTAAATCTGTTCGAAGGTTTATACACTATCGCTGTTTGTGCCACTGACTGTCAATTAGAAGTTGCTAATGAAGTCTATGATTGGATTGAGGGTTGTCTTTTAATAGAGGTTATAAAACCGGAGTGGCGTTCGTTTCATGGTATAGCTGCTTTGGATACGGGTTTTGAACTCCTATCCCGGATGGGGGAATAAAGCGTGGCGAATATAGAATATAATTCCATTCTCCAAGCATACAAAGAAGTTGTAGCCCAATATCCTAACATTCCTCCGATGGCCTTTTGGAGACCATGGGAGATGGCTTATATCGGGAAATATGCCGGCTTTAACCAGGGATTAACCCTTGATTTAGCATGTGGGGACGGAAAATTCGCTGAAATAGTCTTAAAACCTCTGAAGTTACCCCTGATTGGTTGTGACATTGACCCGTTAATTCTTGCTGAAGCGGAAAAAAAGCACGTTTACCAAGAACTAATTTGTGCTGATGTTAGAGATTTGCCATTTGATTCGGATTACTTTGCTAATGTCTTTTCTAATTGTGCTTTTGAACATTTTGATGATATAGACTTGGCAATTCAAGAAGTGTGGAGAATTCTTAAACCTGGTGGGAAATTAATTTTTACTGCGGTGACCGACAATTTTATGAAATGGCAACCTTTAACCCACATTGGTAAAATATTTGGTTTTTCTAAACAACTGGTCAGATTTCGTGATGATTGGATTAGGATACAACACCTAAAAAATCCTCTTTCTGCAGCTTCCTGGAGTCAATTGCTTCGCGAAAAGCATTTTGTTCTGGATTATTTGGCAGAGTATATCCCCTGGTTACCTACATATGTTTTTCTTATTCTTGATCAACACTGGCATTTGAATTATGGTAAGCGGTATTTAAATAAACATAAGAATGACAAAAAGCTTCCGTTTGGTTTTGATTGGTTATTTAAATTACTGGCTATTACATCATTAAATCCAAAAAGAGGAAGCGGAATCCTTATAATTGCACGAAAGGGAGAATAAACAGTGGATTCGTTAATCGAAGTAAATAAATGCTGGTGTGGATCCCGAAAGTTAGAACCCTTCTCAAAGAATTATATACGTTGCAATCATTGTTTGACCTTGATAAGCAGTCCGCGGAAACCGGATGAATTTTATAATGTGCAAAATGACGATTTTGATTTTTATGGAAAGGACTATTGGTTGAATCATCAAAATGAGTTGGGATTTCCGGATATAATTAAAAGGTCTAGAGAAGATCTCTCAGAAAGATGTGTCTATTGGTTAAAAAGCATATTATCCCATAAGATGCCTCTGGGGAAATCCTTAGAGTTGGGTTGTTCCCATGGAGCATTGGTGGCTTTAATGAAATTTAACGGTTTCGAAGCCCAAGGTTTGGAGTTAAGCAATTGGGTTGTGCAGTTTGCAACTAAGACTTTTGGGATTCCTGTTTTTTGTGGAAAAATTGAAGAACTTAATGTCGAACCAAACAGTCTTGATTGCATTGTTATGATAGACGTTTTAGAGCACTTAACCACTCCGTTGGAAACACTAAACTTGGTCGCCAGAGCGCTTAAACGCGATGGAATTTTAGTAATTCAAACTCCTTGCTATAGAGATATAGAATCAACATATGAACAAATGGTCGATAAACAGGACGTGTTTCTGCAGATGCTGAAGGAAAGGGAACATCTACATTTGTTTACAGTTAATGGGCTTAAAATTTTGCTTAAGAAAATAGGGTTGAACTTCATGATCGAAGAAAAGGCATTGTTCCCATATGATATGTTTGTTTTCGCCAGTAAATCACCAATTCCTACATATGATGAAAGGGCGCTTGTTAGCAATTTAGTAGGTAGTGTTCAGGGCCGAATAACACTGGCTTTGTTCGAT
>JAJZUR010000148.1 GCA_021848375.1 Pseudomonadota bacterium
ATCGAGCCAATTTCGCCAAACAGAAAAACATGAATTTGGATTCAGGAGGTAAAAGCAGTTAATTGATTGATCGGGAACCGGCAATGATAATTGTCGCGAACCGGCAATGATAGTTGACGTTTAACAAAGCTACACTACTTTTTTTATATTCATCCGAGTTACAGAAAAATTGCTTCTCTGTCATCGTGTTGATATTGGATTTAGTCACAAGCAACATGTCATCCAATACATGATTTGCGACTAGAAAATCAGGTTTCTTTGGCAGGTACGAAATGGCTTCAGACAAGGTTGCCTGAATCGGATAAATTCTGGCTTCTGGTAAATACTTTTGATATTTTTGTGTGATGACCTGTAACGAACTTGGTAATGGATCAATGAGATACAAGCTACCTTTAAACGCATTGTTCACCAGAGCAAAACCAATTTTAAATGAATTTCCTGGTCCGATCTCAATTACAGTATCATCAGACTTGAATCCAGAGTATCTAAACAAATGTGACCAAATATTGCCAATATAACGCTCATAAGTATCATGATCGTTTAATAGGTCTTGTGGAATGTTTCCTAGTGTCATAATTTATTTTTTTTAAATTTGAGTTGCACGTTTGGCCTTAAATTTCCCGATACCCCCAAACACTTCTCGCAAGAATTTAGCGGGATCTCCCTATTTAAATAGTCCAGTGCTTTTGTCTTGAACTCAGGATCAAGAAGGGCGATTCCATCCTGTGCGCTATAGGATGAGCCCATGTATGAGGCTCGAGTGCATTTATGGAAGTAGCCTTCCCGAATAATCAGACAGCGATGCCTCATCCAGCAGTCATCATAAATCGTCTGGATGCGATCTTTGTCTCTAGTTGGTTCATCCAGAAAAATTTCATTAAACTGAGTGACGTATTTTATATTTAGAACGATACCATATTCCTTTGCCTTAATTTTAACATCATCAAGAATCTTTTGTTTTACAGGTACGCTGGAATAGTTTGAGATCGTTAATTGGTCGATATTTTCCCAGAAACCGGGTTTCATTTTGTGTAAAAGAAGGCCATTAGTAACCACGCGAACGATTTGAGATACGTTTGATTTTTTGACAAGTCGCAACAATTTATCCAGTTGGGGATGCAGTGTCGGCTCACCACCAACAATTTTAAAAATATCCGGTTTAAAGTGCATTTTAACAAAATCGCACACTTCCTGAACTTCTTCCAGACTCATAAATTTTTTTGGATTAAACGGGGAAAGATTACAACAATCCCGGCATTTGAGATTACAATGTTCTGCTATGTGAATTTCAAACGATTCTGTTGAAATTCGCTGTTCTGAATCTAAAACATATTTCAGATTTTGATTGCCATTTTCATTCTCTCCTTTTTTCACGAATAAAGCTTCAACCTCAACGAGGAGCTCCTGCCTGCAAATATCTGCCTGTTGCGGGTCCTGTGTAAGAACCCCCATAAATGCTCAGCCTAAAAATCATACAGTATTTGGTACAGTCACTTAATTCTAAATTTTAGTTTTAAATGGGAATGGTTTTTGATCCGTATTAAACATCAAAAAACGATCTACCTTATGACCATAAGCACATAATTTTTCACTGATTTTAAGCAGTAAAACGCTTTGCTTATTTTTAAAAAAGACAACTAAAAACTGCAGTAAAGAAATAATGGTTGTTGTTGTACGAAGAAGATTCGCAATAATAAAAAATAAACCCATATGTAAACCGCGCATCATTAAGCCTGATGCGCGTAGTTTATTCAATGCTAACTGAAATTTAATCTTCGTCTTTAGAAAGAGAGCCTGTTGTCGCATTAATTTTTACCTCAAACTTCTTGCCTTGGGTATCTCGTCCTTTAACTTCCCATTGGCCATGTTCTAATTCAATTTTACGGATATTTGTATATCCAGCTTTCTCAGCAGCAGAAAGCGCTTGTTGAATATTGATCTTGGGTTGAGTTGCGTTTGCAAAAGCCACTGAGCATGTTAAAGCTAGTGATGTTAAAACAATTGTTTTTATTTTCATATTGGATCCCTCAATAGTTTGAAACTATTCAAAAGTATCATTTTATCATCACGCTGTAAATAACAATCCAAGTTCATCCCCGCCATCATTTGAAGGGATTGAGTCTTTGAAAAATCCTTGTTGTCTACTCGTTTTTGCATTTTGATTGTGTTGGGTCGATTGGTTCCAAACGCACAGATAAGCTTTAGTCGTATAATTTACGATGAAGAACGCAAGTGCTAAAAAAATTAATGACGTACTTATCATGCCTAACGGAGGACACGCTGAAATCATGGTAATTAAAAGCAAACTCATTGCAGTTAGGCTTAATCCCCTAATTATAAATCGGCCACGACAATCAAAATATCGCGCATTGACTCGCTGTAATATTTTTTGTTCAATACGTTGATCCTCAGCAGTAACGGAAGCTTGATAACTTATTTTATTTCGGTCTTTTTTATTTAATTTGGAAAGCACGACTTCGAGTTTGTCACTATGTTTCTTGGATTGAAAATTATTAGCGGAAAAGATACGGCATCGACTAGAAATTTCGGATAATACCCGCTCTTTATCCCTGTGTAATTTTTTAAATTCCTGGATAAGATTCTGTAATTGAGTTTTGTTTTCGGTAGTTTCTTTTTGGTTTAAGCTTTCTTTACATAGCTTTATTTTATTTTTGCAGCTGCCCATTTCGTTGTTTAAATACTTGATTTCAATGGTACGCTCATCGAGCCAACCTAAAAAATATAATTCTTTCGATGCATAGTAAAAATTAATGCTTGCAATAATAAACTCTAAAAATGATGCAGTAAAATTAGCAAATGCTGCCCATGGTGTTACAACAGACAGTGTTTTTAAGCCAAAATCCAGCATTAATTTATTTAATGACGGGGCAAAATCAACACCTG
>JAJZUR010000022.1 GCA_021848375.1 Pseudomonadota bacterium
CGCGAAGCAATTGGCGCTTAAACTCAACGGCGATATAAAAGATGATAAACAACGGTTATTAACCATGCATACGGTTGAACGCTATCGAGATCGTGTAAAACGTGCTTCCTCACCTGTTCAGCAAGTCCGTTCTTATTAGTTGTATATACATAGACGAGCTGATGCCATTGCATTTCATTTGTCATCGGCTTAAGATGGTTGCATGATAGAATTATTAAGACAGGGGCTATTAAGCGGCCTGCAAGCTGCCGATACGCCAACCGCTCTTGCCTTATTGCAAGAACATCGCGCTCTTTTTTTGGATCCCATCGAGGGCGCTATATTGCACGCAAAAACAGTATATTATGCGATTAAGCAGGGGAATAAAGCGGTATTACAATTTTTATTAAATCTCCCTGTCGTTTCCGATGTTTCCTTTTTTCAATTTTGTGGGCAAACTCCCCTTAGCATGGCGATTGAAAATAACCAATACGAATTAATTTCGCCTTTATTATCTAAAACAGATAAGGATTTTGCATTGCATATGGCGGTTACCCTTCATATGGAGAAAACCAAAAGCTTCCTCTTAAATAAATGCCATTTTAGGGCACGATTGTTAAATTTCCTTGGGATCACTGCATGAGTGATGGATTATTCGACCTAAATTCATTCAGCTCATTGAATATATATCCTTGGTTATAATTTCAATTTAGGCTTATATTTTATATATAAGCGGGTGGGATTTAGGTGGGGATATGTCGTTTGAAGACAGTCGGATTGAAGTCATCGATCGGTTGGTAGATTATGTTACCCAAAAATTACCCAAAGACGAAGCACCACTCATCAAGAATTTTGTCCGTCAATATTACTTAAGTGTTTCTGCCGAAGATCTCGCCACTCGCAGTATGCTTGACTTGTATGGCGCAGTTGTTTCCCATTGGCATTATATTTATCACCATAAACCAGGTGAACCCAAAGTTCGTGCGTTTAATCCGCAATTAGAAAAAGATGGGTGGCAATCAACCCATACCATTATTGAAATTTCTTTTGATGATATGCCTTTTTTAGTCGATTCAGTGAGCATTGCGCTTCATCGAATGAATTTAAATATTCACTTGATTATTCATATGGGCAGTTTAAAATTATACCGAGATGCAGCAGGAATAGTATTAAAAATTGCGGATAAAGATTGTACGGATCCTAACGTAATTTCAGAAGCGGCAATTTATATTGAAGTTGATCGACAAAGTGATCCTGAAATATTGACCCTAATTGAAAAGGAACTCAAAAAAGTTTTATTAGAAGTTCAAACGGTCGTTAAAGATTGGCCGAAAATGCGCGATACAGCGCGTGCTATCATAGAGAACTTGTGGGATGCAGCCACTGTTGTTGATAAAAAAGAATTAGATGAATCTGTGACATTTTTGCGTTGGATCACCGAAGATCATTTTACATTTCTTGGGTATCAAAGCTATAAAATGACGGAAGCAGGAGGTCATGTAACTCGAAAAGTGGTTTCCGAATCAATTCTCGGGATGTTAAAATTCCAAAAAGAAGGTTCTGAAAACTGTCTAGTGTCGGAGCTGCCGCTTGCAGCACAAGAGTTATTGAATTCCCACCATCTTTTAATGTTTGGAAAAACCAATATACGTTCAACAGTTCATAGACCCGTGTATGCCGATTTTGTATCCATTAAGCAATTTAATTCAAAAGGAAGAGTCAGTATTGAACATCGTTTTGTTGGCTTATATACAGCAGGGGCTTATAATAGTAGTACCAAACAAATCCCGTTATTTCGGCAAAAAGTAGCCGATATTCTTCATTTAGCTGGATTTGCTCCTAAAAGTCATGATGATCGCACCTTATTGAATATTCTTGAAACCTTACCACGCGATGATTTAATTCAAGGTACTGAAAAACAATTATTGGAACTTGCTACTGGAATATTGCATTTACAAGAACGACAAAGAATTCGCTTGTTTGTCAGAGTAGATACTTTTGGTTATTTTGTCTCTTGCTTGGTTTTTGTGCCAAGAGATAAGTTTACCTCAGTGCTTGGTCAGCGTATGCAAGAAATATTGTTGCATGGCTTTGATGGAAGTGAAGTTGAGATGGAAACCCGATTTTCAGAGTCATTACTGGCTAGGATTCATTTTGTAGTGAGAGTCGATCCTAAAAAAAATCTACAGTATGATGTAAAAAATCTTGAGGATAAGCTAGTTGAAACCGCCCGAACTTGGCAGGATGATTTAATTGATGCGTTGGTTGAACACTGCGGAGAGGAACGAGGCAATGATTTATTTAAACGCTTTCAAAATGCTTTTCCAGCGGGGTATCGCGAAAGCTTTCCAGCTCGAAGCGCTGTAGTAGATATTGAATATTTTGAAACCCTTCGGGCTAATAAACCGCTTGCCATGAGCCTTTATCGTCCCTTAGAGGAATTGGAGGAAGTTATTCGGTTTAAATTATTTAGAAGAGGGAAAACGATTCCTTTATCAGACGTTGTTCCGATACTTGAAAATATGGGTCTTAGAATCATCAGTGAGCGGCCCTATGAGATTACCCCTAAAAATGGGGAGGGCCGTATTTGGATTAATGATTATCGTATGGTGCATAAAAAAGGAGGAGTTTTTAATACCGATACCATCAAAGACATCTTTCAGGAGGCTTTTGATCATATTTGGAGCGGCAAAGCGGAAAACGACGGGTTTAATCGCTTGGTTTTAGGCGCCAAATTAACATGGCGTGAAATTATGGTTTTGCGAGCCTATGCAAAATATCTTTGGCAAACAGGTTTTACGTTTAGTCAGGATCATGTGGAAGATACCTTTAGTGCAAATCCAAATATTGCTGTATTACTGATTGAGTTATTTAGACTACGGTTTAATCCAGAACATCATGGATCCGAAAATGATCAATTAAATCAAAAACAAAAAATCGAACAAGCACTAGAGAAAGTTGATAATTTAAATGAAGACAGAATTCTGCGTCGCTATATGTATACGATTTTGGCGACCATTCGAACCAATTATTATCAAACCGATGTAAACCAGATTGCTAAACCCTATTTTTCGTTTAAATTGCGTTCTGAAAAAGTTCCAGAATTGCCCTTGCCTGTGCCTTTATTTGAAATTTTTGGATATTCACCGCGCGTTGAATATATCCATTTGCGCGTTGCCAAAGTAGCACGCGGCGGTATTCGCTGGTCTGATCGTCGGGAAGATTTTCGTACCGAAATTTTGGGATTAATGAAAACGCAACAAGTGAAAAATGCGGTTATTGTGCCGATGGGAGCAAAGGGCGGTTTTGTAGTGAAACAAATGCCTGTGCTTGGCAGCCGTGAACAGATGATGGAGGAAGTGGTTTATTGTTACCAAACCATGATTCGCGGCTTATTAGATTTAACTGATAATTATGTAGGATCTGAAGTAGTGCATCCACCACAAGTGGTACGCTATGATGAAGATGATCCCTATTTAGTGGTAGCGGCGGACAAAGGGACGGCAACGTTTTCGGATATCGCCAATGCAATCTCTAAAGAGTATGGATTTTGGTTAGGGGATGCTTTTGCTTCGGGAGGTGCTACAGGATACGATCACAAAAAAATGGGGATCACAGCGCGAGGGGCATGGGAGTCAGTGAAACGGCATTTTCAAGCCTTGGCGATTGATCCACAAACCCAAGATTTTACAGTGGTTGGCATTGGAGATATGGCAGGTGATGTGTTTGGTAATGGGATGTTATTATCAAAACATATTAAATTGATTGCTGCATTTAATCATATGCACATTTTTATTGATCCAAACCCTAATCCTTTGCAAACTTTTCAAGAACGTAAACGCTTATTTGAGTTACCTCGTTCGATGTGGAGTGATTTTAACCCGGCCCTTATATCTAAAGGAGGCGGGGTCTACTCTCGTTCGTTGAAATCCATCACCCTTTCTCGAGAGGCACAAAAGGCTCTCGATTTTTATCAAGAACAAGTGATTCCCAATGAACTTATTCAAGCTATTTTAAAAGCCCCTGTCGATTTATTATGGAATGGGGGAATTGGGACTTATGTTAAAGCTAAAACAGAGACAAATTTAATGGTGGGTGATCGGGCGAATGATGCGTTGCGAATCAATGGCGTTGATCTGCGCTGTCGAGTCGTTGGGGAAGGTGGAAATTTAGGATTTACACAGTTTGGACGGGTTGAATATGCGAAATTGGGTGGTCATTTAAATACAGATGCTATTGATAATTCAGGTGGTGTTAATTGCTCTGATAATGAAGTGAATATTAAAATACTATTAAATGGCGTTGTGGCTAAGGGCGATCTGACGGAAAAACAGCGCAATGAAATTTTGGCTGAAGTTCAAGATGAAGTGGCTGAATTAGTGTTAAAAAATAACCGAGAACAAACTAAAGCTATCAGTGTTTCTGTTTCACAAGCGGTTGTTAATTTAGAAATGCATGGTCGATTGATTCATGAGATGGAACGAGCGGGAAAATTGGATAGAGTTTTAGAATGCTTGCCAGATAAAGAAGAAATTGCGCTGCGTAAAGTAAATAAACAAGGCTTAACTCGTCCAGAGATTGCCGTTTTAATGGCGTATACTAAAAATATCTTAAAAGTAGATTTGTTAGCCTCTGATTTGCCAGATGACCCTTATTTTCAACAAGAATTGATTAAAGCTTTTCCTGTACCCTTACAAAATCGTTTTTTACAATATATGCCTGAGCATCGTTTAAGGCGAGAAATAATTGCAACCCAAATTAGTAATGATGTTATTAATGATATGGGGATTAACTTTGTCAGCCGTTTGCAAGATGAAACAAGCGGCGAGGTGCCTGATATTATTCGCGCTTATATGGTTGCCAGGAAAATTTTTAAATCCGAGGAGTTGCATGAAGCCATTGATTATTTAAATATTACCATTGACACGATTGTTCAACATAAGATGTTGCAAGAAGTTAATCGCTTAGTGCGGCGCGGCGCCCGCTGGTTTTTGCGTAATAAGAGGGAAGGATTTGATATTTCTCAGACAATTGCGTATTTTACCCCCCTTGTAGCAGAAGTGAGTGATGCGTTGCCTGGACTGTTAACTGAAGATAGCAACGAAATGACTGAAATGACGAATGAACTAATTGCGGCACATGTACCCAAAGAATTAGCCTGCCGTATTGGTGGAATGAGCGCGATGTTTTCGGCTTTAGACGTTGTTGAGGCGGCTTTTTTGAACAAGTTACCTATTAAAGTGGTGAGTGCTATTTATTTTGCAATAGGCACTACTTTACAATTGGGATGGTTTCGAGAAGTAATTAAAAAAAGACCGGTGATGAATCATTGGGAGGCATTAGCCCGCGCTACTTTTAGGGATGATCTAGATCGCCAGCAAAGAAGTCTTACGATAAATATTTTGCGTCACAATGGGCAAACGATAAATGATCCAAAGGCTCTTATTGATAAATGGTTAGCTAAACATCAAGTACTGGTCACTCGTTGGGAATATTTTATAACAGAATTAAGAAATTCGCCGGATCCGGACTTCACTATGTTTGCGGTGGCGTTAAGAGAATTGTTAGACATGGGGCAGGCGAGTACCAGTAAGATGAATAAAATTAAAGATTAATTTGAAGTATAAAGATCAATGACACAAGTTACTTCATTCCCCTTTGCAGAATAATCTAATCGTTTAAAGGATAAATTTTTAGCGATGAATAAACCGCGTCCGTGAGTAGCACAAAGATCGCCATTTATTTCATTTTGCCAATTAAAACCTGATCCTTCGTCGATCACTTTAATGTGAATTTCAGTTGGAAATCGGGTAAATTCGACTTTGACGATTTGATCAATATGTTCGGGGAGTTTAAGTCTTCGTTCGATTTCTTCGATCCATATTCCTTGTTGTTGTAGGGCAGCTTTTTCGTCCGATGTAATGCCGAGATTCCCGTGTTCAATGGCATTCAACAATATTTCTTTAATGCCAACCGTGGCAAGCCTTGGATTAGGGCAGGCTTGTGCGAGATATTCCGCAAGGAGGTGCGCTTCATTTAAATGGCGATATTGAAAGTAACCCTTTGTAAGTAAATGGGCTACCATCGTAAGGCATTCTTGAGACGTTTGGTTTTCTGCCATACGATCACTATAGCCTCTCTTTCTATAGTCAATAAACTAAATTTAGCGGCTTCGTTTTCGGCGATCGGTCTTGGCTCTTCCTGTGAAGCTTGTGCTGTTTGCCAAAGGACGGCGATCCCCTCTACTTGATGTTGCCGTTGAACGACTATTAGGAGTGGCACTTGCGGCGCGTGTTGAGAATCGACCTTGGCTGCTTTTTGCAGGTGCGGCTGATCTTCGGTTACGATTGGATGTAGGTTTAAAAGAACGCGAAGGAGGTTTTCTGCTCGCTTCAGGCAGACGAGATTCAAATCCTGGAATGGTAAATCGTTCCAATTTTTGTCCCATATAGCGTTCAATGTGTGCAAGGATACCGCCGTCTTTTGGACCAACGAGCGAAATGGCAATGCCTTTCTCCCCGCAACGTCCGGTACGTCCGATCCGATGTACATAATCTTCCGGGGAACGGGGTAAATCAAAGTTTATGACGTGCGATAATTTTTTAACGTCAATCCCACGCCCGGCGACATCGGTTGCAACCAATACTTTTAATTGGCCTCGATACATGCGATCCAGTGTAAATCTTCTTTTATTTTGCTTCATGTCTCCGTGCAGGGCAGCGCAATTTATACCTTGTTCCAATAGATCATCAACGAGTTCATCTGCACCGCGTTTGGTGGCGGTAAATACAATCGCTTGCCATAGCCCGTCTTCTTCTAAAACGTGAGTTAGTAAAGCTCGTTTATGGTTATAATTATCTACTAAATGTACACGCTGTGAAATTGAACTATGGGGTTTATTGGCAGCCGCTAATTGTATTTTGACGGGATCTTTCAGAAATTGTCGCGCTATTTTTTGGACATTTCCTTCTAAAGTTGCTGAGAATAACAGCGTTTGATGTTCGGGTGGTAAACTTTCACCAATCAATATCATATCATTTACAAATCCCATATCTAACATGCGATCGGCTTCATCTAAGATAAACACTTCTAATCGGCGGTAATCCACGCGTTTGCGCCGCATATGATCCATTAATCGTCCTGGGGTTGCGACTAAAATATCGAGCGGACGACGCAGTAAATTTTCTTGAGCTGGATAAGGTACGCCGCCGGTGATGCTCCCAAAGGTAAAACGGGTGAATTGATTCATCTTGGCAATGGCATCGGTAATTTGCTGCGCGAGTTCTCGAGTGGGTGTTAAAATTAATACCCGAGGTCCGCGACTATCGGCTTTAGGCGGGGTTGTGAGTAATCTTTGTAAAAACGGTAAAACAAAGGCAACAGTTTTGCCAGCGCCAGTTTCAGCAGAAGCCAATAAATCGCGTCCCTTGATGATTTCTGGGATGGCGCGTTGTTGGATTTCGGTTGGAACCGTATAGCGGTTGGCTTTGACGGCTTGTAATAATTTGGGATCTAAAGCAAAACTTTCAAACGATGCGTTTGTGGACGATTGTATAGCTGATTGAGGCACTGTTTTCTCCTAATGCGCGCGATAGCAAAAGAATGTGCACTTACTCCTAATGTCCATCAAAGGGATTTTGGATAAGTACCGTGATTGTTGCCTTGCGCGTTAGGCGATCAACCAGAGAGCATCATATAGGATTATCTGTAAGAAAGCTACATAATAATGAAAAATAATGATTATTCGTCTGGTTTACTGTGAACATAGGGCATGTGTTTGGCAAGCGTTGGCTTTTTTCCTAAGATTTCTTGATAGATAGCTGTATAGGTCAACACATTTTTGACATATTCACGCGTTTCTTTGAAGGGAATGGTCTCAATCCAGAGATCGGCTGGGAGGTCATAATCAGGTAGCCATTTGCGGATGCGGCCAGGGCCTGCATTATAAGCTGCAGTTGCCAGCACGGGATTGTTACGATATTGCTCTAACATCATTTTAAGATAACCGCTGCCCAATTGAATATTGGTGTGGGGTTCTAATAGGTCAGAGCCTCTGGCGTAGGGGATTCGTTTTCTTTCTGCAACCATTTGTGCGGTACTGGGTTTTAGCTGCATTAAACCTATGGCGCCCGCACCGGATTTAGCATGAGAGATAAAGGCACTTTCTTGGCGTGTAATGGCTAAGATCCACGCGGGATCCAGTTGATGACGTTCAGCTTCTTGTAGAATGCGCTGGCCATATACGACGGGGAAACGAAGCGAGTTGTTATCCTTATTCGTCGCTTTCGAAAGCGCTAAAATAGCCCAATTCGGTAAATTCCACCGCATGGCAAGATGAGCTGCTGCGTGTTTTTCTTTATCGGTCATATGTCTCGTAATAAATTGCCATTCGGCTCGTGCCTTGGTCAATCGGCCTAACACGTAGAGCTCTCGTGCTCTTGCGATGGAAGCTCTATCTGAAATAGCTTTGACAAGGCTGCGTTCAATTGGAATTTTATAATTGCTGATGGGATAGGGCTTGACTAATTGATTACTGGCTAAAAAGCCATAATAACTTTGGGTTTTCGCCAATTTTTCTAAGATAGTTTGGCTCTCAGCGCGTTGATTGATCCTATCGAGCGCACGCGCATGCCAATATTGCCATTCTTCTCTTTTCGCTAAGTTTTGGGGTAAGCTTTTTATCCATTTTAGAACTTGCGGCCAATCTTCTTTGGCAAGTGCGACCCGGATCCGCCATTCATGAACCGCTTGATTTGCATGTAATGCTGGAACTTTACTGAGCCATTTTTCGGCATCGGGATGTTTTTGAAAAGCATAGGCAAGCCCGATTGCACGCACCACAAGCCCCCAATGACGTTCTTCAAAAGGATATTGGTGACCGATTTGTTGCCAAATTTTGATAGCAGTTTCTGGTTTAGTTTTGGCAATTAAGGATACGCCATCGACGATCATTTCTAGATTCGCGGGATGATTGGTAAAATATTTTTTTTGAGTCACTAAGTATGGATTGTTGCGAATCATTAACCAGAGTTCCACCAGAGCAATTTCAGAACGTTTTAAATATTTAGCGGTTTTTCGAGCAAGACTTTCGTTGCCTTCCTGGATTTGGAGTTTAACGCGCTGCCAAATAAGCGGACGCGTCATCAATTCACTTTTTTCCCATCTGTTAAAAACAGCTTCGCAACTGGCGGGGTACTGCTTCCCGGAAAGCCATAACGGAGAAATTTGTTTTAAGATCAAATTCGGATCCTTGTGGACTTGTAAGGCCGCATAGAGATAGTGACACTGCAAAGCAAGATCCTCTGTGGGTTGGTAGGCTTTAAGATAAGATCGCCAATCCTCCTGTTTCGCTTTGGCCTGTAGCCAACGGGTGCGCAATTGTAAAGAGAGCGGGCTGTCTGGGTAATTATCCATGAAGTCTTGATATTCTTTAAAACTAACGGTTTGAATACGACCCTCATATTCAGCGAACAGTAAATACGGCAGAAGAGGGTATTGAGAGAGACGATGTTTTAGGCGCTGATAGACAGAAAGGTTGCCTTCTTTTAAAGCGGCTTCTGCTTTTAGAAACAATTCGCGAGAAGCTGTTAAACGAGCGTCATTCATATTGGCGCAACAAGGCATTTGCCAACTGAGTAGTAGGCAGCCCATCAACCATCCAATCATTACTTTTTTAATACGCGTCATGAACATACAACTTATGAGTGTCGCTATCTTAAAGGATAGTTAAAAAATACGATACAAGAAAATATTAAAGCAAGTAAACTAAAAAACTATAACTCTAATTTTAATATCAGTTTTTTTGTTTTCTGTCAGATTTTTGGTTCTTGTTAAGGGTCTTTATTTTCCTGTATCTTAATCTTGACTAACAGAAATCAACTATCTTAGATCATGTCATCCCCGCTTTCGCGGGGATGACCGCGTATTTGGTAAAAATATTGGAGCAAACAATGCAGTATCAAAAAATAGTGGTGCCAAAAGAAGGACATAAAATTAAAATTAGTTCAGACGGATCACTTGAGGTTCCTGATCACGTTATCATACCTTACATTGAAGGGGATGGGATTGGTGTTGATATTACCCCGGTCATGAAAGATGTGGTGAATGCTGCGGTGCAAAAGGCGTATCACGGGAAAAAGAATATCTCCTGGATGGAAATTTATGCGGGGGAAAAAGCAACGCGGGTGTATGGAGAAAATCAGTGGCTTCCGGAAGAAACCTTACAAGCCATCCGCGAATTTTCAGTCGCCATTAAAGGTCCTTTAACTACCCCGGTGGGTGGTGGTATTCGTTCTATCAATGTTGCCTTACGCCAACAATTGGATCTTTATGTATGTTTAAGACCCGTGCGTTATTTTCAAGGTACCCCCAGTCCGGTTAAGCATCCGGAATTTGTCGATATGGTTATTTTTCGAGAAAACTCTGAAGATATTTATGCTGGCATTGAATGGGCCGCGGATACCGAGGCGGCAAACAACATTATTCAGTTTTTGCAAAACGAAATGGGGGTAACTCAAATTCGTTTCCCGGAACATTGCGCGATTGGGATTAAACCCGTCTCTCGTCCGGGTACCGAGCGATTAGTCATTAAAGCATTGCAATATGCAATTGATCATGATCGTTCATCGGTCACTTTTGTCCATAAGGGTAATATCATGAAATTCACGGAGGGAGGCTTTAAGGATTGGGGATATGATGTCGCTCGTCAAAAATTCAAAGCCAAGGTGTTAGAGAAAGGGCCTTGGCATGAAATGGAAAACCCGAAAACGGGCCAAAAGATTGTGATTAAAGATGTGATTGCGGATGCATTTTTGCAGCAAATATTGCTCCGTCCGGATGAATACAGTGTGATTGCGACACTTAATCTCAACGGAGATTATATTTCTGATGCGCTGGCAGCAGAGGTCGGCGGGATTGGAATGGCGCCTGGGGCTAATCTTTCCGATAGCATTGCATTATTTGAAGCGACCCATGGCACTGCGCCTAAGTATGCCGGCCAAGATCGGGTAAATCCTGGTTCGCTGATTTTATCAGCGGAAATGATGCTGGCTCATCTGGGGTGGATCGAGGCAGCCCGGTTAATGATAAAAGGGGTGGAAGCTGCCATTGCAGCGAAGACCGTCACGTATGATCTAGAACGGCAAATGAATGGAGCAACGCTTGTTAGTTGTTCTGGGTTTGGTCGGGAGATTATTAAACATCTCTGATAACGGGCTATTTTACGCTCTCAGTGTCGGTTGGAAGGCGAATATTCATCGCATGTAACCCTTTTGGCCCTTCATTCACTTCAAACAAAACGCGTTGTCCCGCTTTTAGGCTTTTGTAGCCTTCCATCACAATCGCAGAAAAATGTGCGAAGACATCGCTACCGCCTTCTTCGGCGCAGATAAAGCCGAATCCCTTTTGGTTGTTAAACCATTTAACCGTTCCAGTTGCCATATTTATCGTCCCTCAAACACAAGGCATAGTCACGCTCTTAATGTTGACTATATTTGAAGACGAGTCAAGCCCCCCTTGGCAATCTATTGAAAAAAAAGTTAAAAAAAGATGAAACCATTAGTTATAGGTCTAGTCCAATTGTTAAGCAACCAACAGAATATTAGCTACTATTGGAATATGAGCAGTAAAAAACGTAGTAACCCAACCCAGCATCAGGAATTGGCGCTGGAACTTGTGTCATCGGCAAGCTGTTTGCAGATGCCACCGAATTATCGGGTTTTTTTGCTGAATGATGACTATACGCCAATGGAGTTTGTGGTAGAGGTATTGGAGCGTTATTTTTCGATGGAACGACAAATCGCAACAGAAATTAGGTTAGAAGTGCATCAACACGGAAAAGGGATTTGCGGTGAATATACGCGTGAAATTGCAGAAACCAAAGTAATACAGGTAAACGAATATTCTAGAAGAAACCAGCATCCCCTCTTATGCAGAATGGAGGTTTTGGGCGCTGCTTAAAAAGCATAGAGCACTTAAAAAAGTGATTAAATCATCATTACGTTAAAATAACAAGGTTGTTAAGGAGATGACAGCATGTTGAGTAAGGAGTTAGAGATGACCCTAAATCTTGCCTTTAAGGAGGCAAGAGATAAACGTCACGAATTCATGACGGTTGAACATTTGCTACTCGGGTTATTAGACAATAGTTCTGCGATAGAAGTATTACGCGCCTGCCATGCAAATATTGATCAACTACGGTTAGAACTGGTAGCGTTTGTTGACGAAACAACCCCTTTAATTCCGGCCAATGATCATCATCGTGAAACGCAACCAACCCTTGCGTTTCAACGTGTGCTGCAACGGGCGGTTTTTCATGTACAATCCGCAGGCAAAGACGAGGTGATGGGTTCCAATGTACTGGCTGCCATTTTTAGTGAACAAGAAAGCCAAGCGGTTTATTTCTTAAAAAAGGAAAACGTTTCCAGGCTAGATGTCATTAATTATATCTCGCATGGCACTAATCAAATGCCAGAACCGCAAGAACCTGAAGCGCCTTCCATGCAAGAAGATGAATTCTCACAAGATTCTGTGTCGAAAAGTCCATTAGAAAGTTATGCCATTAATTTAAATAATCAAGCAAAATTAGGTAAAATTGATCCGCTCGTCGGACGAGATGAAGAAATCCAAAGAACTATCCAAATTTTATGCCGCCGCCGTAAAAATAATCCGTTATTTGTTGGAGAAGCGGGTGTTGGCAAAACGGCGATCGTAGAAGGCTTGGCAAAACTGGTTGTCGAAGGCAAAGTGCCAGATGCGATCAAACACAGTACCTTATATTCTCTTGATTTAGGCTCGCTTTTAGCTGGCACCAAATATCGAGGAGATTTTGAAAAACGCTTTAAGGCATTATTACAACAATTAAAACGTGAATCTGGCGCTATCTTATTTATTGATGAAATACATACGATCATTGGTGCAGGCGCTGCTTCAGGCGGTGTGATGGACGCCTCTAATTTAATTAAACCCTTATTAGCTTCCGGCGAGTTAAAATGCGTTGGATCTACCACGTATCAAGAATACCGTGGTATTTTTGAAAAAGATCGCGCGCTTGCCCGTCGATTCCAAAAGATTGACGTCAAAGAGCCGAGCGTTGAAGAGACGGTTGGGATCTTAAAGGGTCTTAAGGGCCGCTTTGAACAACACCATAGCGTTCGTTATTCCTTTGCTGCGTTAAGAGCGGCAGCAGAGATGGCCAGTCGTTACATATCGGATAGATTTTTACCGGATAAAGCCATTGATGTGGTGGATGAAGCGGGTGCCTACCAACGTTTGTTGCCGGTCAATAAACGCAAAAAACTGATCAGTGTGGCAGATGTGGAAAGGATTGTTGCGCGTATGGCGCGGGTACCCGAAAAATCCGTTTCTGCCTCTGATAAATCGGCATTACGTAATTTGGAACGCGATTTAAAATTAGTGATCTTTGGTCAAGATGAAGCGGTTAACGCTTTATCCGATGCCATTAAAATGGGAAGATCGGGTTTAGCTGATCCGGAGAAACCCGTCGGCTGCTTTTTATTTGCAGGACCAACCGGTGTAGGTAAAACCGAAGTCACCCGGCAATTAGCGCATCTCTTAGGAATTGAATTATTACGTTTCGATATGTCTGAATATATGGAAAGCCATACGGTCTCTCGTTTAATCGGAGCGCCGCCTGGCTATGTTGGTTTTGAACAAGGCGGATTATTAACCGACGCTGTTAATAAACATCCCCACAGTATCTTGTTATTAGACGAAATCGAAAAAGCCCACCCCGATGTTTACAATTTATTACTCCAAGTGATGGATCATGGCACGCTAACTGATGCCAATGGGCGCAAAACGGATTTTAGACACATTATTTTAGTGATGACGACCAACGCAGGCGCCGAAGATATGTCGCGCGCTTCGATGGGCTTTACTGAGCAAGATCATACGACAGACGGTTTAGGGATTATCAAGAAGAAATTCTCGCCAGAATTTCGCAACCGCTTAGATTCCATTATTCAATTTAAGTCCTTAAGCCGCGAAGCGATAGATTTAATTGTCGAGAAGTTCATTACCGAATTACAAGCCCGTTTATCTGAGAAAAACGTCACTTTAGAAGTGGATGGCAACGCTCGTGAATGGATGGCTGAACGGGGTTATGATAAACAAATGGGCGCACGACCTATGGCACGTTTAGTGAAGGATAAGCTGAAAAAGCCGCTTGCATCCGAAATACTGTTTGGCAGTCTAGTCGAAGGCAATGCACGGGTAACCGTTACCGTTGAAAACGGGGAGTTACGCGTACAGATCGACACCCCTATTAAAGAAAAATAAGTCTCGACTCTCTCTTATTTTCTGACCCTTTGGAACTATTTTTCAAAGGGTTCAGAACCTTTCTTAGAAGCACTAGTCTCAATAGTAGGACTAAACCATTTATTAATTTATAAGTGATAAATATGCAAGCATATACACGAAAAGATGAAATGTTTTCGCTCCTAATGTTAAAGGGTAGGAGATAATAATATGTTAACAAATGAACATCCTGATTGGGAAGTAAATACTGAGGGAAAATTTGTAATTAAAAATAGAGAAAATGTTAAACAAGAATTAAGTGAAAAAATAAAAGCATGTGATCAAAAAAAAGAAAGAGAAAGTTTGAAAAAAGTTGTAAAAGAATGGTATGAAACGGAAGATAGACATCAGAAAATATTGAAAGATAGCTTAAGGCGTCTTACTGAGCCAGAATTAACTCGGGAACAAATTGATTTAATTGGGTCTGAAAATTATACTAAAATAATAAAAGGTTTTAAGATGGCAATTGTAGCCTCAGAAAATGTGTTAAAATCGCTAAATGAACAACTTAACGAGCGTAATATTGTCGATTTGCCTATAGATAAACTTCGTGAAGGTTTTGAAGCTGTTTGCAACACCATTAACGAAAATGGGGAAAAGTATGTGGAGGCTGCAAAAATGTTTGCGGAGGTTCAAGCAGGGTTTAATTCAAAAGAAGATAGTAAACGAGAGGCTTTTTTAACCGAAAGGTTAAATCCAGAAAACAAGCAAGAAAATCAATTTATGAGCAGGTGGATTACAGTTGTTCAAAGATATCCAAGACATAAATTATTGGCGCAAGAGGGGGCGAAAGAAATAGCGAGACTATCTTCATTGGATCATGTTATTAACAATAAAGAAAGCTCTACAAACAAAATACTTACCGACTTGACAAACTTACCACCGGAAAATGCTAAAGGGATAAAGGATGATGCCAAACTTTTAACGGTTTTTTCTGGTTTTATTTTCACTTTCGAACCCATTTTTTCTGAGATTCAGAAAAAAACAAATGAATCGGTAAATAAGATTGATAAAACACTAACACAGATGAATACGATTCAAGGGGAGATAAGTAAGTCTGTGGAAGTGAAGCAACGATCTGAAGTAAAGAAATATGTCGCTGAGGTTGAGCCAGGCATAAAGATAATTGGTATTAACAAAACGATCACCATGGAACAATGTGTTAAGGAAATGGAAAAGAAAATAAATCAAGCAACACGGGGATTACCATTATTTGGCAAGAAAATAATTATTGAAGATGGAGGTTA
>JAJZUR010000149.1 GCA_021848375.1 Pseudomonadota bacterium
AAAGAATATTATTGGGATAAGAAGGAACTGGTTGAATTTTGTTCTAAGCACAAAATACCTGCAGTAGGGGGGAAGTTAGAATTAGCATCTCGTATAGAACGTTTTTTAGAAAGTGGAAAGGTTGATGGTGTAACTATTAGAAAACGAAAATATGAATTTGATAGTGAAAAAGTTATTTTTTCATCTAGAAAGGTTATAAATTTTAAATGTGACACTAAAACTAGAGAATATTTTGTGCGTGAAATTGGACAACACTTTAAATTTAATGAGTATTTGCGACAATTTGTAAAAGTGACCGATTTAGAGGTTAACTTAACATACGGTGATTTGGTTGCTGGATGGTTATCACACGAGTTAGAAAAGAAGAATGCTAAACATAAGCCTTTTATATCTAAGCAGTTTCAGTTTAATCAATTTCAGAGAGATTTTTATAACGCAAATAAAAATGCTAGAAGGGAAGCAATGTTGGAGGCATGGAAGCTTGTTAGATCAGTTGCTGGTCAAGCTACATATGAACATTATTTGCGGTTAAGTAAAAGAGACTTTGGGGTCATATATGATCCCAGATCCTCTTAAGCAACAATGTGATGTTGCTCGATGATAAAGGCAGGACTACAAGAGATAAACAGATCTAATTTTCCCTCCCAGGCAAATTTTTCACCTGCCTCAATCAAGACAAGATCACCCGCACCAATTAGGTGTTCCTTGCCATTAATAGTAACTTTGCCATTACCCGCATGGATATAAACAATTTCTTTAAATGTTCGGTTTATAGCATATTGAGTTTCTGGATAACGACCTGTTACATTAACAATGGCAAAATCTATCAGCTCATCATTAATAGCATGCTTTGTTACGATGCAAGTATTGCTGTTTTTTATTTCGGTTGTTTGATGTTTATAAGAAATTTGCATAGGGTAGATCTCGAACTGGCTCCCCGGGACGGACTCGAACCGCCGACCCAGTGGTTAACAGCCACTTGCTCTACCGACTGAGCTACCGGGGAATATAGGTTAATGTGAGATGGGATGGTACCCAATTTAACAAGGTAAGGTCAAGTCCCCACCACTTCTGCAAGCCGTCGCATGGCCTCTTGTAAGTTATCTAAGCTAGTCGCGGTCGAGAGGCGTAGATAGCCTGGAGCGCCAAAGGCAGTGCCTGGTACCACGGCGACGCCAGTTTTATTCAGTAAGAACTCAGCGAAGGCGATATCATCGTTCAAGCCGAGGTGTTCCATTAAACCTTGGATCTTGGGAAAAACATAAAAGGTGCCATCGCCATGGCGGCACTCAATACCAGGGATCTTATTCAAAGCATCAACCACTGTGTCTTGGCGCTTTTTATAGGCATCGATCATCGGTTGAATGCAATCTTGATTACCCTCTAAGGCCGCTTCTGCTGCCACTTGCGAAATAGAACAGGGATTAGAGGTGCTCTGGCTTTGGATATTCGTCATGGCTTCAATAATGGGTTTCGGTCCTGCTGCAAAACCGATGCGCCAGCCGGTCATCGCGTATGTTTTAGAAACGCCGTGTAGTACCAGTGTTCTGTCGTAGAGATTAGGACACGCATTTAAAATGTTGCAAAAAGGTTCTTTTTGCCACAGTATTTTTTCATACATATCATCGGTTGCAATTAAAATATGCGGATGTTTTTCGAGGACTTTTCCAAGCGCTTTTAATTCTTCTCGCGAATACGCCATCCCAGTTGGATTCGACGGACTATTGATGACAAATAAACGCGTTTTGGGGGTGATTGCATTTTCGAGTAGTGAGGGGGTCATCTTAAAATTTTGTTCAATTCCAGCAAAAATAGTCACTGGTTTGCCATCGGCAAGCAATACCATATCTGGATAAGAAACCCAATATGGAGCTGGGATGATGACTTCATCACCTGTATTTAACACCGCTTGCGCAAGATTGAAAAAACTTTGTTTGCCGCCGCAAGATACCAAAATTTGTGAAGGTTCATAGCATAATTGATTATCGCGCAAAAATTTTGCGGCGATGGCTTTGCGAAGCGCTGGGATCCCTTCAACCGCCGTATATTTGGTAAAGCCTTGCTCGATGGCTTGCATGGCTGCTTTTTTGATAGGTTCTGGCGTATCAAAATCAGGTTCGCCAACCCCTAAATTGATCACACTACGCCCTTCGGCTTTTAATAAAGTGGCCTTTGCGCTGACCGCCAATGTTGGAGAGGGTTTAATGCGTTGCACGCGTTCTGAAAGTTTTATGTTCAAAAGTATATCCTTTTTGTGGTATTCTATCGGTTACTATATAACATATTAAAGCAATGCCAAAGGCAATTCTATGTCTGAAATGTTTCAATTAACCGCTCACTTCGAACCAGCAGGGGATCAACCAGAGGCTATTAAAAAGTTGGTCAATGGACTTAAGTCCGGGTTGATGCACCAAACATTACTTGGCGTCACAGGCTCAGGGAAAACCTATACCATCGCCAATGCCATTGCAAAAACCAATCGTACGACGCTTGTATTGGCACCGAATAAAACGCTGGCAGCACAATTGTATGGTGAGATGAAAGAATTTTTTCCCAAAAATGCGATTGAATATTTTGTTTCTTATTATGATTATTATCAACCCGAAGCTTACGTGCCTGCTTCTGATACTTACATTGAAAAAGATGCATCAATTAACGAACACATTGAACAAATGCGATTATCGGCAACCAAAGCCTTGTTAGAACGGCGAGACACCATCATTGTGGCGAGTGTTTCGGCCATCTATGGTTTGGGCGATCCGAAATCCTATCTTTCCATGGTCCTAGATCGGAA
>JAJZUR010000150.1 GCA_021848375.1 Pseudomonadota bacterium
TTTGAGACCTACCCCTGAAGGTCGATCTCGGTGGGCCTACCACCATCTTTCCTATAGCTTTACACAATCCATGTCCTTTCCTTAGAACATTTCTCTGCGTGCCTGCGGCACACTATCCCCATGTTTCTGAATGGCTCAAAGTCATTGAACAACTGTCAGATCCTCGAATTAACCCGGAATGGATTCGTTATGCAAAATTTCTCAAAGAGTATTTATTAACAACGGCACAGGAAAGCTACTTGTGTCATGGCGATTTGCATCTGGAAAATATCATTCAACACGGGGAGCGATGGCTTGCTATCGATCCCAAAGGTATTTATGGTGAAATAGCGTTTGAAGCTGCTGCGTATGATTTGCTTTCAACCCAAGAAAAGCAACACTCTGAAAGAAAAACACTGGTATTAGAGCACGTTCATCAATTGTCAACTTCCCTTAACTTGGACGTTCATCGATTAATAAGCTGGATCTTTATCCGCATTATGTTATCCATTCAGTGGTTTATCGAAGATAATGGCAATCCTGAACCAATGATAGAGATGGCAGAGCTTATATACTCATTAATTAAAACAAAAATAATTTAAGCTATTGATTTTAGAGGAAACATTTAGCGTCCAATAATAAAGTTTATTGGATTTATACCCCTTGAATCAGCACAGCTGCCGGAATTTTAAGTATAGTATAAAGCTTTTTAATCATGGCTAATGTTAATTTTCGTTTGTGATTTAAAATCTCTGACACTCTGGCTCGTGAACCAATACAAATCTCAAGATCTTTTCGAGTGAGCCCCCTGCTTTCCATCGTGTATTCAATAGCAGCAACCGAATCAGGAAAGTCTATTGGTTGATTTTTTTCTTCATATGCCTCTATCAATGTTATTAAAATATCTAATTTGTCTCCTTCAGATGTATTAGGTTTGGCATCCCAAAGATTTTCAACTTCTAGTAAAGCGGCTTCATAATCTTTTGTCGTTTTAATCGGTGTTATGTTCATAATATTTGCCTCTACACTTCATTTGCGTTGATTTTGTCATATTCTTGATGGGTGCCAATAAATCGAATATACACCACACCAAAATAGTAATTAATGGCTATAATTAAACGATATTTATTTCCTTTTATATTAAAAACCACACGGTTTTCAGATAAAAAACTTGCGTTACGATAATTATTTTTAATATCTGCGGGAGTATCCCATTTAGCGTTTTTTGTGTCTGCAAACCACGCTTTTAATGAATTCTCTGCATCTTCATGTTTTAGCCAAAAATCTTTTAATTTTTTTCTCGAAATTATACGCATGAGTTAATCATAACACGATCCCGCGGCGGGATCAAGCAAAAAAACATTTTCATCCACTAAGCTCATTTATTGGATTTATGCTCTTTCTTTTTCTTTCTCAAAAGAGATTTTTGCCTTATAACCAATTGCTTTAGCGTACCTTAAAATACTACTCAAGCTAGGAACTTTTCGACCAGACTCCATACGCGAAATGACGGATTGTGTTGTATGCATTTTCTCTGCTACGTCATTTTGGCTATAACCAGCCTCATCCCTTGCTTTAATTAACGCAATAGCTATTTCGAATTCTTCACTCAAATCATCATAATGTTTCTGAATTTCAGGATCCACCAACCATTTCTCTTTTAATGATGTTAATGTTGCCATTTTTTTAACTCCTCCAATCTTTTTAGTGCCAACTCAATGGCTGAACGGGGTGTTTTTTGTGTTTTCTTAACAAAAGCGTGCAAAACAACAATTCTCCTTTCTTTTACTGTTATATAGATTGCTCTTGCAATACCAGACTGCCCTTTCATGCGAATTTCCCAAAGCTTTTTTTCTAAGGGTTTTACATGAGGCTCTCTTACCTTATCAGGACCAAGTTGCTCAAGCATTTCAGCAATACGCAAAAACTTAGCTTTTAAAGAAGGCTCTAATGCTTCTAGCTCTTTATATACAGTCTCATTTAATGTTTCTACCACCCAATTCATAGTAAAGATTATATAGCATTTTTGCTATATTTTCAAGGTGTGATCTGGTTCAATACATATGATACTTTGAGACCTCCTGAAAAGTCGACTGCCAGTATGCCATGGGTGTCATCTGATTTAAAGACTGATGGGGACGAAAAGGGTTCTGTCGCAAAAGTTTTAATGAGGGGCAGCCGAGCTTCCTTTGGACGTGATTAGGCTGCCAGTTGATAAAACTGCTCAAAGATGCTCATATTTTCAGCCTGTTGATGCTGACCTTTTTTCAGCATGTGGTGCAGTTCAATTCCTGCTAATGTTGCTTCTGCTGAATGAAAAGCTTTAAATCCTCGCATAGAATTAGTGATTTTTTTGACGAATCGATGATCTTGTTCAACGATGTTATTTAAATATTTAATTTGCCTAACAGCAATAGGCGCGAGGCTTTGCAATCCTGCCCCTGATAAAAACAGCATAAAAAAGAAATAGGTATTAATGGTATCAATGCCTGCTTTATTAGAGCCACTTTTATCCATAGTAACTTTTTCTGGCAATCCACTGGAACCAATGGCTTTCTCAAAAAAAGCACGTGCAGCAGGCTCATCTCGTTTCTCGGACAACATGAAGTCAATGGTTTTTCCTTCTTTATCAACAGCACGATAGAGATAGACTGATTTGCCTGGCAGCGTCAACTTAACTTATGACAGATAAAAATAACCCTTACCCATATTTCGTCAGGCGCAAAGAAGCCGCTCTGCCTCATGCCAAATATTGAATGCTTGATTAAGTTGACAACGTTGTTCTTGAGCTGAATTTTTATATCGGCCTACGGG
>JAJZUR010000023.1 GCA_021848375.1 Pseudomonadota bacterium
AGAATTATTCAGTAACACGAAAAAAGAAGTATTGGCATTGTTTGGATTTTATGATGAATTAGCTGCTGTATAAAATAAATTTTTTCAAAAATACTTATCTGGAATGCTATATCTTTAATTTAGAGAGTTTGGTTGTGAGGTCTCTTATTCTTGCTTGCTCAAGATCTTTCTCAATTTCTTCTTTACTTTCCATTATATGTATTCCCTTATATTTAAAAAATCTAAAGATTAGTCATTCTACTCCCTAGTAGGTAAAAACATCAACTCCAAATAAAAAATAAGCGTTTGGGAATATATAGCTAACACTTTTAGTTAGATTTCTCCCCATTCCCTCACCCGGTGCTTCGCACCACCCTCTCCCGCAAGCGGGAGAGGGAAAAAAATGGTTTTGCCTTCGCATGGAAAATGGTTGCCCACATTTCGGTGGTGCGGGTATACTTTCGGGTTGTTGTGTAGATCCAATTTCAGGGGATAGGGGTATCAAAATGTTGCATTTACCATTTTATGTCATCGCAAGCAGCGTGCTGGCGCTCGTCTATGGAGCTTATTCAGCCCGATCGGTTTTCCAAATGTCACCTGGAAATGCCAGAATGCAAGAAATCGCCCATGCGATTCAGGAAGGGGCAAGCGCCTATTTGAACCGCCAATATAAAACGATTGGGGCGGTTGGAATCGTCATTGCCATTGGCCTTTATTTCTTTTTGGGCGGCTATAGTACAATTGGATTTGCAATTGGTGCCGCGCTTTCGGGATTAGCCGGTTACATCGGCATGGGAGTCTCGGTGAGATCGAATGTCCGGACAGCAGAAGCTGCGAGGCACGGCCTGACCAAAGCCCTCAATGTCGCTTTTAAAGCCGGAGCAGTCACTGGTCTTTTAGTGGTTGGCTTAGCGCTACTCGGCGTCACAACTTACTATGTGATATTAAAATCCATGGGGATCTCAGAACGCCCTCTAACCGAAGCATTAGTCTCTTTAAGTTTTGGCGCTTCACTGATTTCTATCTTTGCGCGATTGGGTGGCGGGATCTTTACCAAAGGCGCTGATGTTGGCGCAGATCTCGTTGGGAAAATTGAAGCGGGTATTCCAGAGGATGATCCGCGTAATCCTGCCGTCATTGCGGATAACGTGGGTGATAATGTTGGTGATTGCGCAGGGATGGCAGCTGATCTGTTTGAAACCTATGCCGTCACCATTGTTGCGACGATGGTACTAGCGGGTATTTTGGCGCCTTTTGCACTACGGGAATCATTAATGCTGTATCCGCTTAGCATTGGCGGCGTTTGTATCCTTGGATCCATTATAGGTACCTGGTTTGTGCGTTTGGGTAACAGTCAAAACATCATGTCTGCACTATATAAAGGATTAATAGCCGCAGGTGTAGTATCTGCTGTGCTCATTGTATGGTTAACCGATTGGTTAATCGGCATTCATAAAACCTTTGAAATGGGTAATCGATCAGTCGCTGGTTCAAATTTACTCTATTGTGCACTGGCAGGACTTGTGATCACGGGCTTACTGGTGTGGATTACAGAATATTATACATCGACGCGATTCCGGCCCGTCCGAAGTGTCGCAAAAGCTTCCTTAACCGGACATGCTACTAACATTATTCAAGGATTGGCGATTTCCATGGAATCTACCGCGCTGCCCGTCTTAGTGATCAGCGCCGGGATATTATTTACGTATCTATGGGCAGGATTATTTGGGATCGCGATTGCTGCCACTACTATGCTGGCACTGGCCGGCATGATTGTCGCACTGGATGCTTATGGTCCTGTGACAGACAATGCGGGTGGTATTGCGGAAATGTCGCATTTAGATAAAGAAGTGCGTGTGGTGACCGATGCGTTAGATGCCGTCGGAAACACCACCAAAGCCGTCACCAAAGGTTATGCTATTGGATCGGCAGGACTTGCTGCATTAGTTTTGTTTGCAACGTATACCGAAGATCTGAGTCATTATTTTTCTTATCTCGATGTAACCTTTAACTTACAAGATCCTTATGTCGTGGTTGGACTTTTTATTGGCGGCTTGCTGCCTTATCTCTTTTCTTCCTATGGCATGATGGCGGTTGGCCGTGCCGGTGGACAAGTGGTGGTTGAAGTGCGTCGTCAATTTCGCGAAATTAAAGGGATAATGGATGGAACCGCGCGCCCAGAATATGGTGTTGCAGTTGATCTCTTAACCAAAGCGGCCATCCGCGAAATGATCATCCCTTCTTTAATGCCAGTGTTGGCACCGATCATTTTGTACTTTGTCGTCAAAAGTTTCGGCGGCCAAGAAGCGGCATTTACCGCCGTTGGCGCGATGCTGATGGGAACCATTGTCACCGGTCTCTTTGTTGCCATTTCAATGACCTCTGGCGGCGGCGCTTGGGATAATGCGAAGAAATATATCGAAGATGGACATCATGGCGGGAAAGGATCTGATGCGCATAAAGCAGCCATCACCGGAGATACCGTAGGTGATCCTTACAAAGATACTGCAGGACCTGCCGTAAACCCGATGATTAAGATTATTAACATTGTGGCGTTGCTGCTGATTGCGATGATTGCACATCATTCGTAATGGTCTTTTTTTAAGGCTACAAAAAAACAAGGGCCCCATCAGGGCCCTTGCTGCATGCTCAAAATAACCTACTATGGTTAATTAAAATTGATAGAACAAACCGACGTTAGCGGAGTTCACATTCTTAACAACTTTGTTACCTTTTTGATGACGAACCATTGCTCGTACACCAATGTTGGTATCAAATTTATATTGAGCGCCTAAGCCCAAACGGATCCCCGCTTTGGATTTAGCGTCGTTGGCTTGCACATTAGCCAATGTGGTAATTGGAAGGCTTGTGCCATTCGCAGCTTTCAATTGTGTTTTGGTCGTTAAACGGCCAACACCCACTGCTCCAATCACATCCACTTCATCAGCAACTGGTAAATATCCAAGCGCATCAACATAGATGTTATGCATTTTGACATTCATCGTACCATTGCTAAGAGCAGTGGTACCTTTTTGAAAAGTTTTGTTACTTTTCCCTAACTGCGCATAACCAACTTCTGCACCCAGATTTTCAGTTAATCGTGAACCAACGAACACGCCTGCTCCAGGTGTATTCTTACGGATCATTGATTTTTGATTTGCTGGATCAACAAAATTCTGACCTTTTTTTAATTTGTTGTATTGAGCTTCAGCCCCAACATAAAATTTAGGATCGAATTCTGCACCCATTGCGTTACCGCAAAGAACAGTGCCTAACAAACCTACTATAGCTAACTTTTTCATACTATTTCCTCCAGTTATTTTGATGCATAGTTTCAAACTATGAAAGGGGATAGTAATAGAGTTTCGTTGTAAGGTAAATACCCTGGAATAAAAAAAGGCAATAAAAAAAGCAAAAATCTGGCTATCCGTATAGGTTAATTCCCCTAAAAAAATTTAAATCCGTGCATATGAACCTTTAAGGGTAGAATTGCATCCACTATTAAGATAACCTAACCTTGAAATTGGAGGACTAGCTTAGAATATGCTGCAAAAACACTCATTGCTGGAAAAGTCCCAAAAAGTGCTGATTGGCTGGCAAGAATGGTGCGCCCTGCCCAAATTACAAATCCCTGCGATTAAAGCCAAGATCGATACGGGTGCAAAAACTTCCGCCTTACATGCGTTTGAGATTCGCCCCTTTCATCGGCATGGTGAGCTCTTTGTCCACTTTCTGTTGCATCCCCTTCAACGCACCTTAAAATATGAAACTCCTTGTACAGCATTGGTGGTTGATCAACGAACCGTGATGAATTCTGGCGGACATAAAGAACTGCGTTACATTATTAACACGACCCTCACGATGGGGCAGTTAACCTGGGATGTCGAAATGAGTTTAACTAATCGCGATACCCTCACCTTTCGGATGTTATTAGGAAGAGATGCTCTTAAAGAACATGCCATCATTGAACCCGGCAAAACGCTATGCCAAGGAAAATTGACCTTGAAACGCCTTCATTTATTATATGCGCACTCACATCCATTGCATAAGAGCAGAAAAGCATGAGAATAGCTGTTTTAAGCCATAGCCCAAATGCGTACACGGTTCGTCACTTTTCTGATGCGGCGAAACAACGTGGACATGAAATCGTCTTCATTCATACTTCTTATTGTTATATGAATATTTCATCTACTGCGCCAGCAATTTATTATCGCAATAATGAAACCTTTGAAAATTTAGATGCGATTATTCCAAGGATTAGCCCAAAGCACACCTTTTATGGCACCTCAGTTCTGCGACAGTTTGAGCTAATTGGCGTTTACACACTGAATAGTTCGGTTGCTATTACTTGGTCACGCGACAAATTAAGAGCATTACAAATATTGGCTAAAAAACAATTACCGTTACCCATTACCGGTTTCGCGGATTCCCCTGAAGAAACCGAAAAACTGATTGATGTGGTGGGCGGCGCCCCCTTAATTGTGCGCTTATTGGAAGGTACGGAAGGCAGAGGAACCGTCTTCGCGGAAACCCATCAAGCCGCCGTCAGTGTTTTAAATGCATTTAAACAATTAAAAACCAATATCTTAGTCCAAGAATATATTCAAGAAGCAGGCGGCGTAGACATCCGCTGCATTGTCGTTGGAAATAAAGTGGTGACAGCGGTACAAAGAAACAGTTTAGGCTCAGGATCAATAATCGATCACCATTCCAATTTACACACCACACCCGTTAAGATAACGTCGGAAGAAAAAAAAAATGGCCGTTCATGCTGCCAAAGCGATGAAATTAAACTTAGCGAGCGTCGATATCATTCGCTCCAAACGTGGTTCTTTGGTTCTAGACATTGATTGCTCACCTAATATTGAAATGATCGAAAAGACCACTCAGTGTGGCATTGCTGGACGAATTATTGAATTTCTTGAGGAAACCGTAAAGAAGTCTGGTTCAACTTAAGCCATTGCAAAGCAATTAGTGCCGGAGAACTTAATACCTTTCCTTCTTCTAATAATTTAAACGCCACTTCCGTCTTAAAAATATGAACTTTGATGTCTTCACCTTCAGCAACGATTCCATGATTTCCACCAACCACCGGGGCTTTAATCCGTCCACAATAAATTTGTATTTTTTCACAGGAGATCCCTGGCGTTGTCAAATAACCGCAGATGTGAATAAGCGAAAGAACCTCACAGCCGGTTTCTTCTTTTACTTCGCGTTTCGCTGCTGTCTCGATATCTTCGCCTGGATCAGCAAGTCCCGCCACTACTTCTAGTAACCAAGGGCTATCTGCTTCATATAAACCACCCGGTCTAAATTGTTCGATTAAAACCACTTTATCTTGATCAGGATCAACTAAAATCACAGCAACTGCAGATGGCCGATAGATTAATTCCCGTGAAATGGGTTGGCTTCTTCCCCCCGCAAATAAGGGAATTTCAAACTCAAAATTTTTTATCTGACAATAGCCAAAATATGCTTCTTCTTCCTTTAAAATGACAACTTCTTGACGCTTAAACTGTGGTGTCCATGAATTTGCCATGTTATACTCCTACTGTAAATATGAGATGTACTATAACTTATGGATTTTAATATTGCTCACTTTAACATGGTAGCGCGTCAGGTCCAAACCTGGGATGTATTAGATCCCAATATTTTAGCGCTGCTAGAAACAACGCCAAGAGAATTATTTACACCCGGCGCTTTCCAAGCCTTAGCCTCCAGCGATACTTTTATCCCCATTGGGTATGACCAAGTTATGTTACCCCCTAAAATGGTAGGTCGTATTTTACAGGCATTAGATTTAGAGAAGCATGAGGTGATTTTGGAGATTGGCACGGGAACGGGTTACATGACTGCCTTATTATCACAACTGGTGAAGCACGTCGTATCCATCGAAATTATTGCCCCTCTGTTGGACCAAGCAAGACATTTTCTAATCGAGCTTAACTGCCATAATATCACTTTAGAAGTTGGCAATGGAGCCTATGGTTTCGAAAGCCGCAATCCCTATAATGCGATTATTTTCACCGGTTCACTGCCCTATTTACCGAAAGTGCTACGAGAACAGTTGGCCATCAATGGCAGGCTATTTGCCGTGGTGGGCGAAGCCCCAGCGATGTCTGCTGTTTTATTGACTCGAGTATCCAAAGATCGTTGGCGGGAAAAGGTTTTATTTGAAACTGTTATCCCTCCCTTACTACAGGCTCCAACCATTAATGGGTTTAAATTTTAGCGTATGAAACTTAAAAAGATTAGCTTATATATTCTATTCCTGATGATACCGCTCACCGGTCACACGGAAGATCTCTTAAGCGTTTATCGCACCGCAAAATCCAATGATCCCACGTTGCAAGCAGCAAAAGCGGGCCAACTGTCAGCCGCAGAAGCTTCCCCGCAAGCGCTGGCAAATTTTTTACCAACCATAAGGGCAACCGCCGCGAATACTGCTAATCATAATTCTAGTATCTATGCCAATACAAAAGATAATGGTACTACTTCTTCCAGCACTACAACCGGAACCACCAGTCAAAGTTATAACCAAAGTACCTATGGCTTAGCGTTAACACAACCGATTTTCTACTATCAACAATGGGTGCAATATGCCCAAGCAACCGAACAAGTCAAACAAGCCAATGCAACTTACGCTGCCGCTGAGCAAGATTTAATTGTACGAACTGTACAAGCGTATTTTGGCGTATTAAAAGCCTACGACGCCTTAAAATTTGCTCGTGCACAACGAGTAGCGCTTGGAAAATTTTTGGATCAAACCGAGCAGCGCTTCAAAGTTGGTTTAATCGCCATTACTGATGTACAAATTGCCAAAGCTCAACGCGATAGCGCTTATGCCCAAGAAATCTCGGCTGAAAATACTCTCGCCAATGCCAAAGAGGTTTTAAGGCAAATTACCGATAAACCCATGGATAAATTTTATTTTTTACGGGACGAACTCACCTTAAAGTCGCCCGAACCCAATAATATCGAAAAATGGGTGGTCACCGCTTTAGATCAAAATTTTACCTTGCAAGCTTCTCGTTTTGGAGTTGCTGTCTCCCGCCAAAATATTAAAATAAATGAAGGCGGTCATTTTCCAACCATTAGCGTCAATGGTAATATTACCAGCTCAACCAGTACGCCCTCTACCCCAACCAATACTAATTCTTCCATTGGCTTACAAGTCGCGTTGCCGCTCTTTAGCGGGGGCGCTGTCAATTCTAAAACAAGACAGGCTGTTTATAATTACGAACAAATCCAAAAACAAATGGAAACTTTATATCGTCAGGTTGAAAGCAATACGCGTCAAGCCTATCGCGGCGTTCTTACCCAAATTAGTCAGATCCAAGCGCTAAAGCAAGCCATTATCTCCAATGCAAGCGCCCTAAAAGCAACCGATGCTGCCTTTAGAGTCGGCACGCGTACCATTGTGGATGTGTTAAATTCGCAAACAAGTCTTATTCAAGCAGAACAAAACTACGCAAATGCTCGTTACGATTACATCTTACAAAGCATACAGTTAAAACAAGCGGCAGGTACTTTAAGCCCTGAAGATGTGCAACACATTAACTCCTGGCTAACCGTGATGTTAGATACCAGTAAAATCCCAGAAGATCCCAATAAAAACATCAAGCTTGGACAATATGCAAACTCAGATCTATCTACCCATTCGCCCCTTGAAAACAAACCAGTTACGCTGCCTACAGAACAAGTTATTCCATCTGTTTCACCAAAGACTGGCGTACCATCCGGCAATACAGAGATACTGTTAGACAAAAAACCAACCAAACAAAAATCCGTTGCACCCCACAAAGTAAAAACCCAGAAAGCAAAAAAATCAAAAAAAGAAAAACATCACGCCCACCCAAAACATCATCAACAGCATAAAAAAAGCAAAGTTCAGGCACATTAAACAGATTAATTAGGTAAAAACTTTACGTAACAATCGCGGAGGATACACCCTTAATATCAGTTTTAGTCACATTATTTTTTAATTGCTTTTGAATCAATTCCATTACCTTATCCACCGCGCCGCGGTTTTTTTCTACCACCGCCTTACCGTTTTCGCCGGCTAATTTACGGGCATCTCGGTCAGTAAACCAATGTGATACTGCTTCGGTTAATGATTGAGTATCTGATACTTTTACGAGAGCTTTCGCTTCTGTTAATAGCTTAGTGATTTCAATAAAATTATTGATGTGCGGCCCGACAATGACCGGAATTCCAAGTGCTGCGGGTTCCAAGGTATTATGTCCCCCAACCGGCACCAAACTTCCTCCCACAAATGCCACATCCGATGCGGCATATAGAAGTCCTAATTCACCCATGGTATCACCCAAATAGATTTGAGTGTCCGATGCAACAGGATTGCCGCTGCTGCGCTGCACTACCCGATAACCGCGTTGTTCTAATAAATTAGCAACCGGCTTAAATCGCTCAGGATGTCTTGGTACCAATATCAATAAGAGATCGTTAAATATTCTTCGTAGTTCATCAAATGCCGCTAAGATCAGCTCTTCCTCGCCGGCATGGGTACTCGCTGCTATCCAAACCGGGCGTAATACGCCCCACGCTACGCGTAGTTGAATCGCCTCCACAAAAGCCCCCTCTTGCACAGGGACATCAAATTTTATATTCCCTGTCACCACTAAACGCTTTTTATTTAAGCCCAATTTTACAAAACGTGCGCCATCCTCTTCTGATTGGGCAACGACAAGAGATACACAATCCAGCATTTGTTTCACAACCGGTTTGAACCGTTGATATCCTGCCATCGAATGCGCGGATAAACGACCGTTAACGACTAGGATGGGGATTTTTCGTTGTTTACAAATCCATAAACAATTAGGCCACAATTCCGTTTCCATCAATACCAATAATCGCGGCTCAACTCGATTTAAAAACCGTTTGATGTATAACGGTAAATCATAGGGGAAATAAACATGAAAGATTTTTTCTTTAGCTTCTTTATTTTTAAAACTGTTTTCTATTCGGGCATAACCCGTTGGCGTAGTGGATGTAATGGTAATCGGTAAATGGGGAAAGCGTTCTAAAAGTGCTTGAATAATGGGAATTGCCGCGACCGATTCTCCAACCGAAACCGCATGGATCCACAAACCGCCTTTTTGCAGCGGCGGCACAAAAATCCCTAATCGCTCTTTCCAGTGATAGCGATAGCCTGGATTCGTTCTTCCTTTCCACCATAATCTAAGTAATATAGCTGGAATAGACACAGTCAATCCAACGGTATATACCCAACGCAATAAAAATGCCATCATCAGATCCATACACAAATCATCGCACTTAATCGAATTTAAGTATACGGTTCTTGCTCTTTATGCTCCACCCCTAATTGCGCTTCCTCTAAATAGCGATCGACGGTTTGTTGCAGTCCGTTGATAGCCTCCTGCAAACTGGCTGCCTGAAAGCAGAGTAAATCCCTGGTGTTTAGAATCTCGCCATAAAATAGCCCCACATCGCCAGAAAAAAAGACTTTAGCAAGATACCCTTTATATTCGATATCCATAACAATTCTCCTAGACCTTCTTTTTTTGATATCATATCCAATATGAACAAGACGCCCATGAATGTGGACATCGTGATTTTTGGCGGGGGTATTGCCGGGCTTTGGGCCTTAAACCGCCTGCGTGCACTCGGTTACCACGCCATTCTGTTAGAAACCACTGCCTTGGGCGCAGGACAAACCATTAAATCGCAAGGGATTATCCACGGCGGCATTAAATACGCCTTGACTGGCTTTTTAAGCGGCTCTGCCAATGCCATTGAACAGATGCCACACCGTTGGAAAGCTGCTCTTCTTGGCACTGGTGAAATTGATCTCCACACTACCCAAATACTGTCTCACCATCAATTGCTCTGGTCAACTGGAAGTATTGGCTCTGAGATTGCCGGTTTCTTTGCGAGTAAAGCCCTCAATAGCCGCGTCCAAAAAGTAGAACGTTCACATTATCCAACCGTATTACACAATGCAGCCTTCAAAGGCCATGTTTATCGTTTAGAAGAAGTCGTATTAGATACCCCTTCTCTCATTCGCGCTTTAGCAACCCCACACTCATCTGCTATGGTTAAAATTAATTCAAAACAAGGTTACCAATTTCAAGTGCAAGCTGACAATCCGCATAATATCCTATCTCTTAAAATTTTTTCTCAGGATAAAACGCTAGAACTTCACGCAAAACGTTATCTTTTTACGGCGGGTGAAGGCAATCAATCGCTGTTGTCGACTTTTGCCGATGTGCCGCGCATGCAAGTGCGTCCCTTACAGATGGTGATGGTAAAAATTGATCAATCCTTACCTTTTTTCGCGCATTGTATTGATCAGGGTATTAACCCAAGAATAACCATTACGACCCATTTAACCCAAGATGGCAAATCCGTGTGGTATTTGGGCGGACAGCTCGCGGAAGATGGCGCAAAGCGCACGCCAGCTGAACAAATTGCGGCTGCCAAAAAAGAATTGGCCGCCTTATTCCCTTGGCTAGATTTTTCAGGCGCTCAATGGGCGAGTTTTTTTGTGAATCGCGCCGAGCCAGAACAACCCGGCGGAAAACGGCCTGATAATGTATTTTTAGAAACCGTAGGCAATAAAATGATAGCCTGGCCAACGAAGCTTGCGCTTACCCCCGTCTTAATTGATCAATTAATCATACAATTACAAAAGCAATCGATTCATTCTTCCGGCTTCTCATCATCTCTAAACCACTTAGAACCAGAATTTTCTCAATTCGAAAAACCTAACGTCGCACTTCCACCATGGGATGAAATGTTTGAGTAGTTATTTCCCTTTAAGATCAATACTCGATTTCAAATATTCATGTAACATTTGGAAAAATGGCTAAAATTCCCATGCCAATTCTACAGTATATTTCTCATTTTTTTCATAACTTTTTTTAAGTCCATTTTCGTGTTAACTATTTTATATACTACTTCATTATCATTAAGTTCATTTCCAAACAGCGCGTTGGGTTTATATCCCAACCAATAGCTTATCTGTAAAAATCCAATATTTTCCCACCATATTGCTTTCAGTACTCTCACTTCATCTCCTTCTTCTTGTAAATAACCTAATAAATCACCCTTGCCTAAAATATTCACAAAACTTTCCACTTGTCCTCCTTTATATCCAAATGGTCTAGTTAAACACAGAGAAATTGATAATGTCCTAAGATTTTCTTTAGTCAAAGGGTTTGGAAAATCCTCTGGCAATAAAATACCTGCATCAATAATTCTACACCCCAAACTCTTAGCACAATAACAATAAAAATCTTCAAGAGTACTCTTATAATTTTCTCCAAATACCTGAGATAAATTCATTGTCAATATATTTTTTATTCTGGGCTTCACAATTTTAGATTTAAACCATACGTATAATTTATCGTATGCCATATCAAATCCTTGTGTTAGTTGATTATTGCAAACAGCACAAATATTCGCCTTATATTTCATTTTATTAGAACCCGGGCCTTGAATCGTTACAATAGGCTTCTCACTTAATGGCACATGATAAAAATTTTTCGTTTTTCCCAACAGGCTTTTTTTAAAAATATGCTCTCGGGAATCAATCTCATTCTTTTTACAGATCCAGCATAAATTCATATTTAATGTCGACATAACTAGTTTTCCTTTATGATTCTATATTGGAAAATGAAGATGGGATATAAGAACCGTAGATATAATCATGAAATAATTTTTAACCTCTTAAAGGTTCTAAATCACTTAATATCCTTTTTATACTTAATGCCGTTATATCATCAGTGAATGGATAAGTATCATCACCCGCATGTACAATGTAAGCGTGTGAGAGATTAAGATCCGCTATCGAGGTATAGATAGATCGGGTTGGTTTTGGCATCACAGTTCTTTTAAATTCAAATCCCAAACGTATATTCCCACGTATTACCAGCAGATCTAGCTCCGCTCCAGCATGAGTTCCCCAAAAATAAGTTTCTTCACGCTGTGCCCCAAGTCGCGAAATAATCGCATTCATCGCAAAACCTTCCCAAGAAGCGCCCACTTTAGGATGATTTTCTAAATCTTCTTGAACATTAATTCCTAATAGCGTGTGCAAAAGACCAGTATCACTTAGATATATTTTAGGTGCTTTAATTTGACGTTTGGAAATATTTTCCCACCAAGGTGAAAGTTGATCTATAACAAAAGTTGATGTTAAAATATCCAAGTATTGTCGAACCAATTTCGTACTTATACCAAAAGCACGAGAAAATTCAGCTGCATTCCAGATCTGTCCATGATAATGCGCCAACATCATCCAAAATCGTCGTAATGCAATAGTAGGAATTCTGATCCCTAATTGAGGCAAATCTCGTTCTAAAAAAGTTCGAATAAAATCATTTCTCCAATTTTTACTTATCAGATCTGAGTCTGCCAAAAAAGAGCGTGGAAACGCTCCGCGTACCCACAACTTTTCAATTTGCTCAAGTCCAACTTCTTGTAAATTAAATCCTTTAATTTCCAAATATGCAATGCGGCCAGCCAAGGACTCCGAACTCTGTTTAAGTAAGGTCGGAGAAGCACTTCCTAACACTAAGAAGCGGCAAGGTAGTTGTGGTCTATCTGCTAAAACTCGTAGAATTTTAAAGAGATCTGGACAATGTTGAATTTCATCAATAATGACCAAGCCTTTCAGGGATTGTAAGGTCAACATAGGATCATCTAGGCGCGCAAGATGTGTAGGGTTTTCTAAATCAAAGAATGTAACTAAATCGTTGGGTTTAATGAGTGATCGCGCTAAGGTCGTTTTGCCTACTTGGCGAGGACCAATGAGCGCGACCACAGGATTTTCCTTAAGAAGCTCCTTAATTTTAGTCAAATAACATGCACGTTCGACTAACATACCTAAATTATACAATAACCTTGAAAAATTGTCCATTTTAGAACTTTTTTCAAGGTTATTGTCAAGCCAAACAAAAATAAATATATAAATCAGGCACTTATATTTTAAATGCCTGATTTGGTAGACAGTCATGAGAGTCAGATCATATATTAATTTTTATATTATGTTTGTGCTAACGCTATAGATCCGACCCAATGGCTCCTAATCTCACCCTCGCGCTTGCAACACAACTACCCCTAAAAAGCCCATTAATGCCAATAAACCAAAATAAATAAAAGGTATGATGGCAATTTCCGTTTGCTGCCACAACCAAAGGCTGATAAGCGGGGCGCTACCTGAGAATAATAACGAGCCTATCGTATGTCCGACGCTTAAACAGCGGCAACGCTCACCCACACTGATCTTTTGCATTAAAAGGGTGTACATAGGCGCTTGATAACAAGCAATGATCCCAGCGGTTGCTCCCATTAACCACAAAGGCATCGCGCCTTTTAAAATCATCCAGATATTTAAGCCTAACGTTATCAGCAAAACCCGGAAAAACATCTTTATGATCCGTGTTAAACCAAAACGATCTGCTAAAAATGCCGCGAGCGGTATACATAAGGTAAAAATCAAAATGGCATGGGACGTCATACGAGCGGCAACTTCCGGATCTAATATTTGCAACGTACTGCTTAAATATCTTCCCAAAAAGACCAAATAAAAATGGTAGGTTCCGCCCGATGCGCCGCAAAATAATATGGCAATGAATATGATCCGTCTATTTTTAACCAATAGATTAAACAAAGAATCCGAAGCCATTTTATGTCTTTCCTGCTTGTCTAAATAATTCATAAATTCTGCTGTTTCGTGCATATAAAAACGCAGCCAAAAGACAATAACCCCCAATATTCCCCCAAATACAAACGGCAGGCGCCAATAGAAATTGGGATCCGCGGTTTGCATAATCCAACTGGAAGCAAGGGATGCCACATAAATCCCAATAAACATTGCAACACCCGTTAAACTATTGGCAAAGCAGGGTTTATTTTTAAAAAAGGATTCGTATACAAAGACGCGAACGCTATCCGCTTCACCCCCCGTTAAGATGCCCTGCAAAATACGGCAGATTAATAATAACAATGGCGCTATCCACCCGATATCCTGATAGGTTGGCAATAAGCCAATACAGGTGGTTGGGATAGCAATGCCCAACATGCTGATTTTTAGAGAAATGCTGCGTCCATAGCGATCACCAATATAACCAAATAGCATTGCGCCAAAGGGTTTCGCAAACGAACCGGTTAAGAAAACCCCAAAGGTTTTCAATAATGCAACCGTTTCGTTATCGCTTGGAAAAAATTGCGCGGCTAATAGACTTGCACAAAATCCATACAAGGTATAATCGTAGTATTCGACCACGGTACCAAAAACAGCCGGAAAAAATGCTTTTAAAGTTTGAAAATCAAGCTTTCGCTCAATTGAAATGCGGGACTCTAGCGTTGATGCCATCTTCACTCTCCCTCCGCTGGTATTATCCAGATCAGGTCGTAAGGGTTAAACGCCCCATGCGTTTTTTCAGCCAGCAAGCTTTATATAGCTGTACCAGCACCCCTGGTGAACTGCAGAGGGTAAAGAATAAGAAATCGGTTGTCAATAGGTTTTGTTACTATTGCTTCGGTGGAGCTGGGAGTGGTTTCTTGGGTGGTGCACCCTTAATTGGGCTTTATTTTGAGGGACAATTTTTTTAAAAAATAAAATACTATCTACTTTAGTAGGATCAGCTAATATCTGATCTTTTTTCTCGCGTAATTTTTCAGGTCCAAGATGAGTGCGATCTAACAATGCAAACAAACCCCTGACGCAAGCCGTATGTTTGGCCATTTCTTTTGCTGAAAGTCTCTTAGAACCATATATCACACCTTCAATTTCTTGAATTTTTTGCAAAATCTCTCGCCTAATATCATATTCACTAAATATTTCTTTTTTATTTTCTTCGATCAGTTTTACCGTAAAATTTTTATTCTTACTTGTATAATCAAACAATTCTTGTAAATTTTTAGCATATTGCCGTAAATTTTCCCTTTCTTTCTTTTTCAAAAGCTTGTTATTAATAGGTTTATTAAGTTTGTCATTAATCACTGTTGTTTCATTTAACATTTTTCAAGGATTTGTTCTTTGGTTAAAACAGGCTTATAGATTTCCTTCTTGAATTAATATTAAATTGCTTATTACTAAAACCTTTGAGTTGGATTGGGATTTTCTGTATCCCGCTTCGACGCCCCTTCGTCCTTGAACTCTTTTCCACCTTCGTTCGATACATATTGTGTTAACATTGGTTTTAGATATTTTTTATTTATTTTATTTATCTCATCAAAAGCCGTTTCAAAAAAATTCTGG
>JAJZUR010000151.1 GCA_021848375.1 Pseudomonadota bacterium
GGCATGGATCAAAGGATCATCAAAAACAATAGTTTGATAGCCACCAACCTGGACAATGGCTTTCTCTACTTTCGCCCAGGCTTGCAACGCTTTGGTTTCACCACTACCTTCTATAAATCTCACTACGTCCGCAGGCTTTGGAAAAAATTGACCCGAATCAGGGTTATTAATATGTGCTTCTAATGCGGCTTGCACGTCAATTAATTCGAAGCGTTTGAGCGCTTGCCAATAAATATCAATCAAGTGTGATGATATGGTTTTAGCATAGAGTTCACCAATTCCTGCCATCATGCTAGTGAATTTAGAAATATCATGAGTTTCCATGACTTCTTCCTTCGGCAAGCTTTTTATCCATCCAGCCCTGCAATGTGTGCATATTGGCTTGAGATCGTCTTTCAACATCAGTGATTGGGCGAGGAGGGTATTGATAATTATGAATAAAGCGATCGATTTGATCGCCATCTCTTAAAATCACGTGCAAGCCATCGTAGCGTTGACCCCGATCGTTATCGCCCATATTGTGCGGAGTATAACTGCATCCGGTGATGGCATCACAAAGCTGTTCATAGCTATAACCCGATTTAAGCGCTTTGCTAATCATCGACTTACGTTTATGATCGAGCTTTGCACCTGCATGGCTCATCACCGTTTTCCAATGCTGAAAAACATGACGAATGGGATCTTCAAAAACGGACGGTCGCATCTCGGATGCGACAATGGTGTTCTTCCCTTCCATATTCCCTATTCCATACTCCCTATTCCATATTCCTCTCGTGCAAGTTCGTGTCGGCTGCTCCACGCGTGATTCACACGTTAAACCGGCGTCATCATTGTAGGTTTCATTTACTTTTAATTTGTTGTTTTCACTGATATTTTTTATTTCAAGTATCGTAGAAACCTCAACGGAAGGAAGAATGCTGGCAATTTCTCGGTTGTTGATTTGTTGATGAGAGGCCCAGGTAGGAATGCATCCAAAACACTCACCTTGATGTTCGTATTTCACGATAAAACCACACATCGCTAACGCGTCAAGAACGCGTGAAACATCGATTTCATCATAGGGTAAGACGTCCAATTTCAAACGCTTAGGATCCCAACGAAAACGACCCATGCGATCACAACAAGTAAATAATGCAATAAATGCTAATCGGATCGGTAATTGAAAAGCCATTTCTGTTTCAAACAAACCTACGTGTTTAAACAGTTCAGGTTTTACTGTACGAATGCGTGCCATATCTATCCCTCTTAAGTCGATTAGTTTATATTGAATGCTCCCATAGCAAAAAATATAGGTTTCACTTCTGCTACACATTTACTGTGGTTTATTTGTATTAGCTTGTATATAACCCTAGGGGTTATTTTTGATAAAGCTTTGTAAGATGGCGCCAAATTTTGTGAGCGTTTCACAATTACATTTCTTTTTCATATTTTTGATATGCATTTTTATGGTATTGTCTGAACGACAAAGATTCTTGGCTATTTCAATAACGGTGTAGTCAAACATTAAATAGGAAGCGATAATGGATTCTTTATTTGTTAATAAGCCATTAGAACCTTCCTTTAGCTTATAGGCCACATCCGCTGCTACAGATCGTTCAATCCCTTTTTTCATATTTCATGCTCAATCATAGTGGCGCTCCTTGTAAATTTGATTGCTTAGAATTTCGTTGAAAATCTTTGATAGAAATAACTTTCTTTGCAGCCATTGATATAGATATTCTTTTTTGATCTAATAGGTTGATTAATTCTGAATTGCCACTGAGATAAACCAACTTCGCCCGATAATATGCATCTCTACTGGGTAACCCAACAACATGAGCAATGTTGCCACCCTTCCCTCCTTTAACCTCGTCGCATTTGCGACAAGGTTGTATACCACTTGCATCAATAGAATTTTTTCGATGCTTTATATCATTTCTTTGACCCTGATGATTTCCTAAAAGCTGTTCTAGTCGTATTCCAATAGCAACTCGCTCACTAATCAATAAATCAACTTTCATTTCCTGGATAGAACGCTTCTCTATAAGTAGAACTTCCAGATCTAGTCTCATAACTCCTACTTTTTTAGCCCTTGCCGCCCTATACATTTCTATCTGCATCAACCCTGAGATCAATACACCATCTGTACCAACTATTATGGGGCGATTAGGATCCTGCGATTTTTGGTATGGTTGCTCTCCGATATAAATTTCACTTAACTCCACATTTATAGGAGGAGGTGTTTCTTTAGCACGCAAACGTCTTATTACTTTATTTGCGGCCTCAGTAAAAGGTGATAAGCGTTCAATACTTACTTGTGTTATATCTTCTGTTAAAACCGCATATTCATATGGCACCTCAATTTCTGGCCGGTTAACCCAATTACCCGCTCGAGTGTCACTTATTTTTAAACATTTACTATAGGCAGTGACCCCTCCACAAAAACGAATGGCTTCGAGCAAGGCTCGGCGACGCATCTCGTATTTGTTTCCACTGCCAATTGACATTTGGAAGTCCCCATAACATTAACGTCATGTACATTCATAACCAAAAGTTCTAGATTTCCAGAAGGGTTTTGGCATGAAAACTCCATTCTTCGATCAGATTAGTAAAAGGGAACTCCAACAGGTTGGACTTTTTAACATTTAATGAAAAAATTTTAAAAAAAATTATTTGAACAAATAAAAATGGAACTTAAAGAGTACAAAACATATTATTTTTCTAATAAAAATTCTATTTTATTGATTTTTTAACGCTTGACCAGATAA
>JAJZUR010000152.1 GCA_021848375.1 Pseudomonadota bacterium
ATTTAGTATTAATACGATGACCCTATTCGGTATGGTATTAGCGATTGGCATTGTGGTGGATGATGCGATTGTGGTGGTGGAATGTGTTGAAAGAGTCATGGAGGAAAAAGGCTGTGATGCGAGAACCGCCGCTATTGCTGCCATGGAGGAAGTGGCGGCCCCAATTATTGCGATTGTCTTAGTGTTAAATGCGGTCTTTGTGCCTGTCGCCTTTTTGGGTGGTTTTTCAGGAACATTAATGAAGCAATTTGCGGTAACCATTGCAATTTCTACGGTGTTTTCGGGTATTGTGGCACTGACTTTAACGCCTACTTTATGTGCGCTTTTTCTCAATCATTCGAGTTCAGCCAAACCTTCATGGAGGCTGTTCACTCAATTTAATGCAGGTTTCGATTGGATAAAACAAAAATATCTTGCGGGAGTGACATGGGGAATGCATCATGCGCGACTAATGATATTGTTTTGGGGAATAATGGTTGCTTGTGTCATACTGTTATTTGTTAAGATTCCGACTTCCTTAATTCCTCTCGAAGATATGGGGTATTTTTATAACGAGTTGCATGTGACTTCTGCAGGCGCAATGAAGTATACGTTAACAGAAACCAAAAAAATTGCGCTTGAGATGATGAAATTGCCATATATTGAACGTTTAGTGATATTAGGCGGAAGAGATATTGCGGATAATAATACAACTAAAACGAATACCGCATCTATTAGTACTATTTTGAAACCGTATTCTGAGCGTACAAGTACTCAAGGTGTAAATGCTGCAATTGCAGCTACTACTCATATTAATGAGAACAACAAAAATGTTACGGGCCTTGCTTTTAATCAGCCACCTATTCGTGGAATGAGTTCCACTGGAGGGGTGACTTTTTATCTAGAGGCACGACAACCAACAACCGTCGATCAAATCTATAAAGATTCAGTAAAATTGGTGGATTTTTTAGAAAAAAACTACAGCGCCGTAGCGAGTGCTCAGCAATTTTATAATGTTAAAACACCTCAATTATATGTAAATTTAGATGCTCAAAAGGCTTATCTATACGGGGTAAAATATATTGATGTGTATAATATGTTACAATCCGTTTTTGGTAACTATTATGTCAATTACTTCAGTAAATGGAATGATTTGTATTGGGTTATTTTACAGGGGGAGTATCGCTTCAGAAATATGCCCGAAAAACTAAATACGGTATATATAAAATCCAATTCCGGTGCTATGGTTCCCGTGGGAAGTCTTGCGTCTATTGTGTTCAAAAATGGTCCTGAAGTGGTGACGCGGCTCAATGATTATATGGCGAGTCAAATTGTAGTCAATCCAAATGTTGCAGGAGGGTATACGCAAGGAGATATCATGGAAATCATTAGTGATGCTGTCCCCAAAGTGTTAGGGAAACGTTATGCGATTCAGTGGTTTGGTCCGGCGTATCAACAAAATCTTGCGGGTAATCAGTCTTTAATCGCTGCTGTATTGGGCTTGCTGATGGTGTTTTTAATTTTAGCTGGATTATATGAGTTATGGACGTTGCCCACTGTTGTCATTTTAGCTCTTCCTTGCGCATTATTGGGTGCCTCAATAGCGTTATTGCTTTGTCAAAAACCTAATGATATTTATTTTCAGATAAGCTTATTAACCTTAATTGGTTTGTCTGCGAAGAATGTTATTCTTATTTTGGAATTTGCCCTAGATAAAGCACGTGCAGACAAAATTTCATTTTATGAAGCGGCAATATTTGCGGCTAAAGTTCGTTTTAGACCTATTGTAATGACCTCATTAGCGTTTATTTTTGGTAGTGTTTCTTTGGTCATTGCCACAGGTGCGGGTGCTAATGCACAACATTCTGTAGGTACTGGAATTATTGGGGGAATGCTGGGTTCGACTTGCCTGGCTACGCTGTTTGTTCCCACGTTTTTTGTTTTAGTGATGAAGCGTCGGGATTGAATTTTATAAATATTTTTTCTTGACATTTGATAAATAATGCGTATAATTTTTATTGCGAGGTTGGACTTGCTACGTGTCAATCCACTGGGTCTGTTGAGACACGTCGACGGACCCTTTCTATTTCTACAATAAATTTCTTCAAGAACTTTTGTGTCTTTTGATTCAGAAAACTTCTTAAAAACACTCACAACGCGTCCTGGTGTTTACCAAATGGAAAATACCGAGGGAGAAGTACTTTACGTTGGAAAAGCTTCTAATCTTAAAAACCGTGTGAGCAGTTATTTTGTTCAACGTTCTACCAGTGTTAAAACAAAATCATTGGTACAAAAAATCGCTCATATCAATGTCACGGTAACGGCGAACGAAACAGAAGCCTTACTGTTAGAGAGCCATTTAATCAAAAAGCTTAAACCTAAATACAACATTTTATTACGTGATGATAAAAGCTATCCTTATCTTTTTATTTCGACAGAAGAAAAATTTCCTCGAGTTGAAATATACAGAGGTAAAAAACATAGTAAAAAAGGACATTTTTTTGGGCCTTATCCCAGCGCTTTGGCAGTCAAAGAAACACTCAATACACTGCAAAAAATTTTTAAAATTCGTTCATGCAGTCTGGTATTTTTTAGTCATCGAACAAGGCCTTGTTTGCAATATCAAATTAAACGTTGCTCAGCGCCGTGTGTAGGATTCATCGAGCAAGAGGAGCATAAGCAAGTTCCTGTTTCCGCGCTACGGGTGTGATACAGTAAGGATCATTAGTTGATTCGGGATGTG
>JAJZUR010000153.1 GCA_021848375.1 Pseudomonadota bacterium
AAGAAAAAGTTTATGGTAACATGGAAGGATTATCGGACAGCTCGACCTATTCGGTCAAAGCTGCCTGATGAAGTAGGAAGTGTCAGATCAAATTTGATTTTTTACAATTAAATATCTAAATTCCCTACCAACAAAGCATTGGATTCAATAAACTCGCGACGGCTTTCAACATTATCGCCCATTAAGGTGGTAAACATTTGATCAGCAGCAATGGCATCGTCAATCTTCACCACCAGCATTCGCCGTACTGCTGGATCCATGGTTGTTTCCCACAACTGATCGGGGTTCATTTCTCCCAATCCTTTATAACGCTGGATTTGTTGACCCTTTTTCGCTTCTTCCATTAACCAAGATAATGCCGCTTTAAACGTAGAAACTACTAATTTTTTATCACCGCGTTCGATAAAAGCGCCCGGCTCTAATAAGGTTGCGATCTCTTTTCCTAAGGTGACCAGCGCTAGATAATCCTGTGAAGTAAAAAGCTCGTAAGGCAATCGATAATCGCTTTCAACCCCATGAGAGATCATTTCTACGATCGGAAAAAACGCGTTTCTTTCCTTATCTTCCGCCAATGCTAATTTGAAAAACATTCCGTCTTTCGCAATGATTTCTAATTGTTGTTGAAATTCACCAAGCCAGGTTTTCATAGCATGTTCACTTTGCAATTCTGTCGGTGTTATTTTAGGCGTATAAATAAGGGCTTCTAGTGCAGAAGTCGGGTAGCGATGCGAAAGCCGCTCTAGAATATCCATCGCATGCAGATATTGTTTTGCAATACGTTCTAATGCCATACCTGTAATGGGAGGTGCACTTGGAGTGACAAATAATTTGGCGTCTTCCAAGGCGATTTGGATCAAATAATCATTCAGATCTTTATCGTCCTTCACATATTGGACTTGTTTACCTCGTTTCACTCGATAAAGCGGAGGTTGCGCAATAAAGATATGACCGCCTTCAACTAATTCGCGCATTTGGCGGTAGAAAAAAGTTAACAGCAAGGTGCGAATATGCGAGCCGTCGACATCCGCATCGGTCATGATAATAATGCTGTGATAACGTAGTTTTTCAGGCGTATAGTCTTCGCGGCCAATGCCACACCCTAATGCCGTAATTAAAGTGCCAACTTCAACCGAGGATATCATCCTATCAAAGCGCGCTTTTTCGACGTTTAAGATTTTACCTTTCAGCGGCAAAATTGCTTGAGTACGTCTATCGCGCGCCTGTTTTGCAGAGCCGCCTGCCGACTCCCCTTCGACGATATACAATTCGGAAAGCGCAGGATCTTTTTCTTGGCAATCTGCAAGCTTACCCGGTAATCCCGCAATATCCAAAGCACCTTTTCTGCGCGTCATTTCCCGCGCCTTTCTAGCGGCTTCTCGCGCCCTTGCCGCTTCAATAATTTTACCGGCAATCAATTTTGCCGCTTGTGGACTTTCTTGTAAAAATTCTTGGAATTTTTCACCCATTGCTGATTCAACGGCGGGTCTTACTTCAGAAGAAACTAATTTATCTTTGGTTTGCGATGAGAATTTCGGATCCTGTACTTTCACCGACAACACCGCGGTTAATCCTTCACGCGCATCATCCCCCGTCGTTGCAACTTTGGCCTTCTTTAATAACCCTTCTTGCTCAACATAGGTATTTAAAGTTCTGGTTAAAGCGGCGCGAAAACCCGCCAAATGTGTTCCGCCATCGCGTTGCGGAATATTATTGGTGTAGCAAAAAATGTTTTCTTGATAGGTATCATTCCATTGCAGCGCGACCTCTACAACTACTCCTTGCCGTTCTGTTGAAAAATAAAAAATCTGCGGATGGACGGCTTGTTTGTTGCGATTTAGATATTCCACAAAAGCTTTAATACCACCTTCGTACGCAAATACATCCTCTTTATTGGTTCGTTCGTCAATTAAATGGATCTTAACCCCGGAGTTTAAAAAGGATAATTCGCGCAAACGTTTGGCTAAAACATCGTAACTAAACTTTATGTTGGTAAAAATATCTGCACTGGGTTTAAAGTGAATTTGCGTGCCGGTTCCCTCGGTTACCCCAACTTCTGCAATCGGAGCCTCTGGCTCGCCTAAACGATAGGTTTGCTCATAAACTTTTCCATTGCGCCGGATGCGTAAATTAAGCTCTTCGGATAAGGCATTCACCACCGACACACCCACACCATGCAGTCCACCCGAAACCTTGTAAGAATTGGCATCGAATTTTCCACCCGCATGCAAAATGGTCATAATCACTTCAGCAGCAGAGCGGCCTTCTTCTTCATGGATATCAACTGGAATACCGCGACCATCATCTTTTACGGTAATGGATTCATCCATATGGATAGTGACTACAATTGCCTTACAATAACCCGCTAATGCCTCATCTATCGAGTTATCCACCACCTCAAAAACCATGTGATGCAGACCCGTTCCATCGTCCGTATCCCCGATATACATCCCAGGGCGTTTTCGAACCGCATCAAGCCCTTTTAAGACCTTAATATTGGTTGAATCATAAGTATTGTCGGACACATTAGGTTCGTTCATTTAATCGCCTTAAAAAATGGATATGAAATAAAGTTAATCATCGCATTTTTCAAGAAAAAAATCCAATTTTCGGCTAGAAAACACTCTTAAAATCACAGAAATATCCCCCTTTCCTATTTAAGGACTTGATTTAAAAACTTCTTATATCGTTTTGTTTAGTTTTTCAGT
>JAJZUR010000154.1 GCA_021848375.1 Pseudomonadota bacterium
GATTTTTTAGCTTGTCTTATTAAATCAGATATAAACGTATGCGCATCAAAGACCTGACCATCAAAAAATACACCTGAATCGTGTTTTAAGCCTTTGTTTTCAATTGCTTCAAAAATTTGATCCAGTTTGGTTTCTGTTACTAATTGTTGCTTTTCGATGCGATCTATTCGATGCGATAACAGGCTATTATCCACTAAAATTTTGCGCATATTAACAAAAGCTTGCATGATATTAATACTTACTTCAACGGCTGTTTTGCTTTTTAATACCGCGGATAACATGGCTACACCTTGTTCTGTAAAGACGTAAGGTAGATATTTGCTGTATTTACCTTTTCCTGGATTTTCTAAGGTCACAAATTGTGACCTTAGAAAATGATACTCTTCACTGGTGAGTTGAAATCGAAAAGACTCTGGAAATCTTGCCTCATTTCTTTTGACAGTCTGATTAAAAACCTTTGTCTCAACACCATAAATTGCGGCGAGATCGCTATCTTGCATCACATATAACCCGCGTATGAAATAAATTTTATCGTTTATTTTGCTTTTTGTTACGATCTCGTTCATGAGTTTTACCAAGTCTTAATTAAACATTTTACTTTAATGTGATGCCATATTGTTTTTTTGTTGCTTATCTGAAAGCGCTTCAGATAATTCTTCACGAAATAAACGAGCAAATGCAAACAATATCATAAATAACAATGGTAGCCCATAAATAATAGGTAGTGCCGTGCTATATAAGGACATATTCAAAGAAAATAGCCATGAAGATGATGTCTCGCAATGCAGCCAGAAGTCATCAGGGCCACCTGAAAGAAATATTCCCATCGTATATAGACCTTGTTGGCGGTCAATTATAATTCTCTACGGCGGACAACTATTGAATCATTAAAAATCTAACCCAATGCTCTATAAAAATGGAGTAAAATTATGCCACAGTTTCCTCTAGTTTTTCACTCTTTTTAAGTCGTTTTTGTTGATTGTTTTTTGCACATTCCGTTCGATAGCTGGTGGTATTTAATTCTAAAATGGTGCTGTGATGTACCAACCTATCAATAGCGGCACTCGTTGTCATCGCATCATGAAAAATATTGTCCCACTGAGAAAACGCTAAATTACTGGTAATAACAACACTTCGTATTTCGTAACGTGCTGCTAATAAAGTAAACAATAGACTTCTTTCGAAACTCAATTTCAGATCCTTCCATGGACAAAGAGTTTGTTGTTTGTAGATGAAAATGAGTCTCCCACGGAGCCGTCATTGCGAGGAGCGGTATTGCGTAGCGATAGCGGAGCAATAAAGCGACGTGGCAATCCAGAAAAATCTAGCCAATGCGTGAAAAATTGATTTTTTCTGATTTCTTCAAGAAATTAAGCGCCAACTTCAATATTATAAATGGCTGCGATGAGATTAAATCGAAGCGCAAATCTTTTTCGACGATTCCGATAACGATCGGCAATTATTTTAAAGCGTTTAAGTACACCAATCACATTTTCGTTAAATACTCGCTTGCTTGATAGGGCACGATTATTTTTTTTATCTTCTGCTGTGAGTGGATTTTTTCTTGTTTTCTTTTTTGGAATTTCTGTCTTAGCGTGTATTTTTTGTAAACCTTGATAACCTGTGTCAACGACAGTGGTACTATTGGGATGCAAACGAACTTTCGATTCTTTGAACAAACGAAAATCATGCTTTTTTCCATTTGCAAAGCTTGTACAGATAATCTTTTTGCTTATTTTATCCACAACAAGCTGACTTTTTAACGTGTGTCTTTTTTTCTTTCCTGAGTAGAAATGGCGCTGTTTTTTTTAGGTCGTTCAACAGGAGACTCTGTTGCATCAATTAAGACCACACTATATTCCATATCACTTTTTAATAATGCTTTTCTTCCAGGTAGTGCAAAAGTGGGATGCTTAATTAAAGTATCCTCTATCCAACGAATACATTTATAAGCATTACTTTCACTGATGCCATAATTTGTAGCAACATGAAAATAAGTTCGGTATTCTCTTATATATTCCAGCGCCATCAATAACTGGTCTTCTATACATAATTTTTTCTTTCGTCCGCCACGATATTTTTGTTCTTTTTTTGCCTGTTTTAATATTTCAATCATTGAACAAAATGTGGTACGTTTTACGCCAGTTAATCGACGAAAAGCCTCATCTTTTAATGCACTCAGTTGTTCATATTTCATCAAAAAACACCTCTAAAAAGATGTTTTACCTGATTTTTTATTGATTGGCTAGGTTTTTTTCTGGATTGCCACGTCGCTTTATTGCTCCGCTATCGCTACGCAATACCGCTCCTCGCAATGACGGCTCCGTGGGAGACTCATTTTCATCTACAAACAACAAACTCCTTGTTCATGGAAGGACCTGAAATTGAGTTTCGAAAGAAGTCTAATACATCGGTTTCTTTTTTCTCAAAAGGAACATAGGAAATATCATCAATAATCAGCACTTCATAGCGATCCAATTTTTTAATGAGCTCAGTGAGTTTTAACGCTTCTTTGGCTTGTAGTAAGCATTGTACCAATTGGGCTGCGGTATAAAATTTAACACGCCTTCCCACTAAACACCATTCGCGAGCTAATCCCATACTTAAATGCGACTTGCCTGTTCCTGGGTTACCAAAGATGAGAATATTGCTGCATCGGTCAATAAACTCTCCCTCAGCAAGCGTTTGAATTTGTCT
>JAJZUR010000024.1 GCA_021848375.1 Pseudomonadota bacterium
CTAAAGATTTAGACATCTTCTGTACCCCATCAGTTCCTTCTAACAAAGGAAATGTCATAATCACCTGCGGTTTTTGGCTATAGTGTTTTTGTAATTCTCTACCCATTAATAAATTAAATTTTTGATCAGTTCCGCCAATTTCAATGTCTGCCTCCACCGCAACCGAATCATAGCCTTGAATTAAGGGATATAAAAATTCATGGATAGCAATGGGTTGCTCTGCCTGATAGCGAGTTTTAAAATCTTCGCGCTCTAGCATTCGCGCAACGGTATATTGCGCTGATAACTTAACTAAACCCTGTGTACCCAGTTTATCCAACCATTCCGAGTTGTTACGTAATTCAATTTTTTTAGGATCAGGATCAAGGATCTTAAAAACTTGTTCCTTATATGTGTTTGCATTCTTAATAATTTCTTCTAATAATAATGGTTTCCTGGTTACATTCCGCCCGGTGGGATCTCCAATCATGGCTGTAAAATCACCAATGATTAAAACTACTTTATGACCCAAGTCTTGAAACTGTCTTAATTTATTGAGTAGTATGGTATGTCCGAGATGAATATCAGGCGCTGTGGGATCAAATCCAGCCTTTATGCGTAGAGATTTGCCGCTAGTTAACAAATTGATAAATTCTTGCTCAATTAAGATTTCTTCTGCGCCGCGCTTCAGTAACACTAAGACTTCATCTTTATTCTTCATAGACCTATCACCATAAAATTAGCAATTGTTGCTTCCCATTTTTACAAGACTATGATACTTATTAACCCTAGAGACTTTTAAGCATGCTTTGACCCTGCTTAAAGTGCAAACTATCTTAATAGATAGAGGCATATAAGGTATACAACTTTGTTGTTTAACTAATAAATTCACCAACAACATAGGTAACGACGACAACAGTGAAGCTTGATTATAAACCAAAGGCGAGACAGATGGGATCGCCGATATTGAAAAGAACCATTCACGTAAGCTTAGGCTTCACGGCTTTTATTTGCTTGGTATTGGTACTATCAGTATCGCTTAGAAAATCCACTAAATCCTATAACTCATTGCAAATTCCTATCGCAATGTCACCCCTCTCAACATCAGCAGAACCCACTGCTCTAACAGCGGACACGGTATTACAACCACTCGCAACGCTTGCGACCACCCCGATTGAAGAACCCGTGGCAAAGGAATTGGAAGAAGAAACTCCTCAAAATTGGCAAACCGTTAAAATCAAAGAAAAGGACACGTTATCTAAAATCTTCACGCGCCTTGGCGTCTCAACCAAAGACATACATGAAATTATGACATCTGATCCTGCCTCTAAACCACTTGCTGGCTTAAAACCAGGACAAACACTGAAAGTCCACATTAATGAAGAGCAGCAAGTCGAAGGGTTAACGCTTGAAATGGCACCCGGCAACACCTTATACGTTTGGCGTAAAGAAGAAGGGTTTCAGATAGAACAAAAAGTCGTCCCTTTAGAAAAGAAACTCGCCTTTGGTAAAGGGGAAATTCAAAATTCTTTATTTTCCGCTGGCAAACGCGCAGGGCTAGATCATCAAGTACTTTCCCAGATGGTAGAAATTTTTGGCTGGAATATCGATTTTGCATTAGATCTTCAACCCAATGACACCTTTCGCGTCTTATATGAAGAAAAATGTTTAGATGGAGAACGAATCCAAACTGGCAACATTCTGGCTGCTGAAATAGTGAACGGCGGTAAAAAACATCAAGCCGTACGTTATCAAGATAAGAAGGCCGGGCTTTCTGGATACTATACTCCTGAAGGTTATGGCATGCATCAAGCGTTCTTGCGTGCTCCGCTTAATTTTACCCGCATCAGTTCCCACTTTGGTAATCGGCATCATCCCATTTTACATCGCCTGCGCAACCACAAAGGAACCGATTATTCAGCACCACACGGTACTCCAGTACAAGCAACCGGAGATGGAAAAGTGATTTTCATGGGGAAACGTGGCGGATATGGCAACGTGGTTGAATTACAACATGGCGCAAGATACTCAACTTTATACGCACATTTATCACGATTTCCCAAAAATCTGCGCAACGGCGCCGAAGTCAAACAAGGCCAAGTGATTGGATTTGTTGGCCATACCGGACTTGCAACGGGTGATCACTTACACTATGAGTTTAGAATCGGCGGGATTCATCACAATCCATTAACGGTTGCGCTCCCCAGAAAAAATTCTATCCCTGCCAAACAAAAGCCACACTTTATTGCACATGCCAAAGAAATGTTACATTTGTTAGACATGCATGAACATAAAGTTGAAGTGGCTTTTAGTGATAACATTCTGGTGAATGAGTAATTTATTCATTGGTACCATTTCTGGTACTAGCATGGATGCCATCGATGTCGCCTTAGTCGATTTTTCAGATCAAAGCCCTAAACTCCTCGGTGCAATCAGTTTTCCCATTCCTAAAGAATTTAAAGATAAGTGTTTCAATATTACGCAGACAGGGCAATGTTTACTGGATGAATATTGTCAATTAGATATGGTTGCCGGTTCATTATTCAGTGATGCGATCTTAAGCTTACTTAAAGCGGCTAACATTTCCGCAAAAAAAATTCGAGCGATTGGTAGCCACGGCCAAAATATTCGACACTGCCCAAATGCAAATCCTCCCTTCACTTTGCAAATTGGTAACCCCAATCTTATTGCTGAAAAAACAGGCATTACAACCATTGCTGACTTTCGCAATCGAGATATCATTGGCGGTGGACAAGGCGCGCCATTAGCACCTGGCTTTCATGCCAGCGTGTTTCGAAGCTCCGCTGAAAATAGAATTATCGTCAATATCGGTGGGATAAGTAACATTACAAACCTACCGATGGATCTCAACATTCCGATTACTGGATTTGATACGGGGCCTGGAAACGGTTTAATGGATGCCTGGATCCAACAACAACGTCAGTTGCCGTTTGATGAAAATGGACAATTTGCCAAAAGTGGTACAGTCAATAGACCATTGTTACAATTTTGCTTAGAAGATCCATATTTCTTAAAATACCCGCCCAAAAGCACTGGGAGAGAATATTTTAACCTTGATTGGTTAAACCAAAAAATAAACGCTAGTCAAAGCTCAAATTTTCTGGCCGAGGATATTCAAGCAACTCTGTTAGCTTTAACCACACAGTCTATTGCCAACGCCATTTTGCAATATGGCTCCAAAAATCCCAGCATCTTTGTTTGCGGCGGCGGCGTGCAAAATCAATTCTTAATGGAAGAGCTCGCAAATCGCTTACAACACCCTGTCAACAGTACAGAAAAATTAGGCATTGCGCCAGATTGGGTTGAAGCCATCTTGTTTGCTTGGCTCGCCAAGCAAACACTAGAAGGTAAACCAGGAAATTGTCCTTCGGTAACAGGCGCTAAGAATCCCGTTATATTAGGGGGAATTTTTGGGTATCAGCCCTAGTTATTTGCTGCCTCTTCTTTTAACGAAAAAGACGATCCACAACCACAGGTGGTTTCGGCATTAGGATTTTGAACAATAAACTGCGATCCCTTTAATCCTTCTGTATAATCAACCACCGCGTTTTGTAAATAAGGCGCACTCATAGCATCTACAACGATTGAAATTGAATCCCGTTGAATGACGATATCATCGGCCTCGACAGTTTCGCTCAATGCAAAACCATACTGAAACCCCGAACAACCACCGCCAACAATGTAGATCCGCAGTTTAAGATTATCATTGCCATTGGCTGCAATTAGGCTTTTTACCTTGGCTGTCGCGGCATCGGTAAATGTGATAGGATCGGCTGTTCGTATTTCGTGTGTATTCATGTTGAAAATTATTGCTGATTTTACGAGTTAAGTCAACAACCTATATAGGATATACCTTATAGGATATATCTAATGTCTTGTTTTGGGTACTTTTTTATGATATTTTAACGCCTTAATAATATTTTTGGAGAGTGTCTATGCTAACAGCTAAAAAAAATCCACCAACCATTATCTTGTCCTTTAGAGGTTGTCATACCGACTCTTTACCGGCTAAATTAGTCCAAGAGACCTTAAAATATTTTAAAAATAATCTTCCGTCTATCCCTGTAACGCTTTGTTTTGAAGGCGATCCCAATATTAATTTAGATCAGCATATTGACAACATAAAAACAAAATGTGATTACGGAATCAGTCGATTTCCAGGTAAACCGTATGAACACGCCGAGAAAGAACATGATCTTGCGGTCTTTTGGCTACTCAAAACAGCCCGAGTGTTTAAAACTAATTTTATTCTGAGTGATCTTCCCGGGATAAATGAAATCCCAATAGGCGATCCGCGTGCTACAACGAAACGATCTGAACGAGAAACTAAAATGGCGGAAGCTTTAATTAACATGGCAAATACAACCGGTGGTATTGTGATCGATTTCGGCGGCATTAATCACACATCCCCTATACAACAATTATTAAAAAAATCTCCTAAAATTAGCGACCCTATCGAAACACATTTTTATTGTGTCTATTCAGCAGCAGCGCAATCAGAAATCCCTGCGCAGCTGAGCCTTCTTCAATTTCAAAGCCCCGAAAAACCTTCACAATTATATCCCTATGGGCTTGAATTTTTAACGACATCCCTGCAAGACGAGCATATTCTGTTGAATAGCTTTACTAATAAACTTAAAGAATTTGTTAAAACACAACTTAACAAGAACACCGAAGCTACGCCTTTGATAATACCTGCATATACTGCAACGGCTACAACTTCATCTACCGCAACAAACACTTCATTAGAAGAAAAATCTCATAATCCAACGGCATTGGAAAAGCCCTAATTTAATCTTAACCATCAAGGATGAACTTATGTTATGGATCAAAGCCTTTCACATTATTGCCATGGTGACCTGGTTTAGCGGGATATTCTATCTGCCCCGTCTTTTTGTTTACCATGCCATGAGTACGGATAAAATCAGTCAAGATCGCTTCAAGATCATGGAACGAAAATTGTATTATGGCATAATGACACCCGGTGCAATGATGACCATACTGCTTGGAATTTGGTTATTATATGCCTACACCTGGGAGATTTATAAACATTCGTTATGGTTACATGCCAAACTGGGTTTGGTGTTTATTTTAACTATATTTCATTTATATTGTGGATACTTACGAAAGCAATTTCAGCAAGACAAAAACCGGCATGACCATGTTTTTTATCGTTGGCTGAATGAATTTCCCGTGTTACTTTTAATAGGAATTGTGCTATTGGCTGTATTAAAGCCTTTTTGACTGGATCCCCGCTTTCGCGGGGATGACTGAACTTCTTTATGTAACCGTCGAAATTTCCATCATTTCAAAGTCGGATTTGGTTGCACCACATTCAGGACAACGCCAGTTCGGCGGAATGTCTTCCCACCGCGTTCCCGCTGCAATGCCTTCTTCTGGCAAACCTTCTTCTTCGCTGTAGATAAATCCACACAATAAACACATATATTTTTTCATTATGCACTCTCTCGCTCTTTTGCAAAATTAACTTGGATTTGACGCCCTTTAAATTCCGTGCCATGTAAAGCCATAGCGCTTTCGGCATCTTCCTTAGAAACAAAAGTCACAAAACCAAAACCTCGTGCTTTTCCGGTATAACGGTTAACCGGAATATTAACAAATTCTACTTGTCCGTATGGAGAAAAATGCGCAGCAAGCTCCGCTTCGGTTGCTGCATAATCAATATTACCGACGTACAACTTATGTTGTGGTTCAGATATTTGAGAAGCAGTAGACGAAGATTGCATTGCCCCTGCAGCAGAAGATGATGACATAGCTTGTGACGCAGATGATATCGGTTCATCGACATATTCCATATCCGCTAATTCAGCAAGCAATCGATTAGAACGACGTAATTCATTGACAATCAAACTCAATTGATGATTCGCCTCAACTTGACGCTTTAAAGACTCATCTACTTTCGTCATCGCTCGATTTTGTTTTTTCGTGAAGTCGTAATAGATCCCAAAAATGACAATCATCACGCCTAAAGACAATAAAAAATTTAGATCCACTGGATTCAATATTTCCATTTTAAATATACCTCTCATCTATATAAGAACATTAAATAACTTAACGATTGTTGTATTCCCACGCCAAGCAGTTTAAGATTTACTGCATCATTTCGCCAGAGGAAAATTTTCGTGTCACATTCTACCAAATTATTTGCTAGAGCACAAACTGTTATCCCAGGAGGTGTCAATTCCCCTGTTAGAGCCTTCAAAGGGGTTGGAGGCAACCCTGTCTTCTTTAAAAAAGGGAACGGGCCATATTTATGGGATGTGGATGGTAAACAATATATCGATTACATCGGCTCTTGGGGTCCTCTCATCCTGGGACACGCCCACCGAGAGGTAATACACGCATTGCAACAAGCGATCCCACAAGGCCTAGGATTTGGCGCCCCAACTGAAATCGAAGTTGAAATGGCCGAACTAATCACAAAGCTCATGCCTTCCATTGAAGAAGTCCGAATGGTTAATTCCGGTACCGAAGCAACCCAAAGCGCCATCCGACTCGCGCGGGGTTATACCAATCGCAATAAAATCCTAAAGTTTGAAGGGTGTTACCATGGCCATGTCGATGCCTTATTGGTAAAGGCGGGTTCAGGCATTTTAACTTGTGGAATACCCGGCACACCTGGGATCCCCGACGATTTTGTTCGCCACACGCTCATTGCCCCATTTAATGATCTGGTTGCAGTTAAAGCCCTTTTTGAAAAATTTGGTCAAGACATTGCGGCGATTATTGTTGAGCCTATCCCTGGCAACATGAATTGCATCCCGCCGTTACCTGAATTTCTACCCGGACTGCGCGCGATTTGTAATCAATATCAAAGTCTGCTCATTTTCGACGAAGTCATTACCGGACTTAGAGTTGGATTGGGGGGTGCGCAAGCGCTCTATCACATTACGCCGGATCTCACTTGTCTTGGCAAAATTATTGGCGGCGGTTTACCGGTGGGTGCTTTTGGTGGCAAAAGAGAGATCATGGAATATTTAGCGCCCGCTGGACCTGTTTATCAAGCAGGAACATTATCCGGTAATCCAATTGCATTAACCGCGGGATTAACGACATTAAAGATCCTCCAGCAAGAAGCGGATTGTTATGCAAATTTAGATAAATTAACCCGCTATTTTACGCATACCTTAAAGGCTTTAGCGCACGAGGCTTCAATTCCATTCCTAACCCAACAAGTGGGTAGTATGTTTGGATTATTTTTTACTGAACAAGCATCGATTATCAATTATCAACAAATGGCGAATTGTGATATTGAGCTTTATAAGCAGTTCTTTCACGGCATGCTACAAAAAGGCATCAATTTAGCGCCTTCTGCATTTGAAATCGGGTTGTTATCCACTGCGCATACAAAGAACGTGCTGGATCAAACGCTCGATGCTGCAAGACAGGTGTTTCAAACGATGACAGTAAACGCATAACGGTTCTGACGGGATTTTATTCTAAAATAATATCTTCAGATAATAAAACGGGGATCCGACAATCAAGCTTTATTTCTTGTAAATTAATACTTACCCGATAGGCTAATACCTCTACTCCTTTGCCAACGGCTTCCCGTAATAAATTACTATAATGCGGATCAACAAAATCTGCTGGACGAATACAACGGATCCCATTATGAAGTACACAATATAACAATACGGCTTTATGTCCGCTTTCTCTTAAGGCAATTAATTCATACAACGCGGAAGATCCTATCCCTCTTTCTTCTGGAAAAAATCCGTTATTTTTTTGATCGCCTGCCAATACAGGTTCAATGTGAATAAAACACTGTTCCCCATTTTCTTTTAACAATAATTCAATGCCATTACCCATATTTGGTACAATTACCGCCTGCAAAAAACGAAAGTCTACTAATTCGAGAAGACTATCCTGCGCTAATGCTTCCCGTACCAAAATATCCGCATGATTTGGATTTACGCAGACCAACCAACCGCCATCGACTTCGCATAGTTCCCATACATCTAAATAACCATGCGATAATCGATCCGCTTTTGAAAACCAAACTCGACTACCTAATACATCGCAATACGTCAAAGGACCTAAATTTGGGCAATATAAAGTTCTTTTTTGTTGTGGACCAACAAAGACATCAACTAAAAATCGAAAATATCGTTTAAGAAGTGTTGCTTCCGTTAAAGGGCCTTTAAACTTCATAGGTACCTCACAATAGTTGGTCTACATGCTTACTATCGGCTGTCACATCAGGAATTTGTAGGTGTAAGTGCACCATTGATTGAGCAAGGGCTTTGTGCTATAAATTTAAGCTTAGGAATTGTAATTGTTAGGGGGCTCTACCATGGCAGAAAGGGTTAAAAAAAAGAAGACAAGCGCGTCTTCTGTCGGAGCGTCACCTGAAGATACACGCATACAACATCATACTATGATGCCCTATAAATTTGAGCCCTATCAAGCTAAAGCTGATGAAGTGTATATGAACGATAAACAGCTACAGCATTTTCGAAGTATCTTAGAAGCATGGAAAAAAGAATTAATGAAAGAAGTGGATAATACGATCATCGAAATGAAAGAAGCGAGCATTACGGTACTTGCTGATCCAAATGATCGAGCGACTCAAGAAGAAACTTTTAATCTGGAATTAAGAACGCGTGATCGCGAACGAAAATTGATCCGAAAGATTGAAGAAGCCTTACAACAAATTGATGATAAAGAATATGGCTATTGCGAATCTTGTGGTGTCGAAATCGGGATCCGTCGTTTAGAAGCACGTCCTACGGCTGTGTTATGCATAGATTGTAAGACGCTAGATGAAATTCGCGAAAAAAGAACCGTTCATTAATCCCCCCCGCGTTAGATCTCCTTACGCTAATACAGCTTTCTTTGTACGTCATTAAAAAAATTAATTAACCCGTTAGTGGAACTATCTAAGCTTGCCGTTTGGGCTGACGATTCTAAATAAGGTAAAATTTCTTTCACCAGTTTTTTACCTAATTCAACGCCCCATTGATCAAATGAATTGATCCCCCACAACACGCCCTGTACAAATACTTTGTGTTCATACAATGCAACCAGGGCACCCAATACATGCGGGGTGAGTTTTGTATACATGACGGTTGTACTGGGGCGATTGCCAAAACATATTTTGGCATGTTGTAAATGATCTGCTGCAAGCGCTTCCGTAGGTGTACCTTCCATTAAGGCTTTACTTTGACTTAAGCAACTGCCCACCAATAATTGATGATGGGCTTCATATTCCGGATGACCATGTGCTGCAATTAAGAAATCAACCGGGATCACTTGAGTCCCTTGATGCAACAACTGCATATAAGCATGTTGACCATTGCAGCCTACTCCACCCCAAATCACAGGTGCTGTCGAATACGACACAAATCCCGAATCTTTCTTGGCTTTTTTACCGTTACTTTCCATTTCTAATTGTTGTAAATAATCCGGGAACTTTCGCAAACCATCGTCGTAGGGAATTATCGCTTGCGTTGCACACTCCGCAAAATTAATATTCCACAGACCCAATAATGCCATTAAAACGGGCATATTTTCTGCAAAGGGCGCTGAGTAAAAATGCTGATCCATTTCATGAGCGCCCGCTAAAAATGCCCTAAAATTCGGCATCCCTAACAGGATAGCTATGGGTAAACCAACCGAAGACCAAACGGAATATCGACCACCGACAAAATCCCAGAATTCAAAAATCTGATCTTTCAAGAGACCAAAGGATTCGGCGCGTTCTTGATTCGCGGTAACCCCCACTAAATGCAGAGAATTATTTTTCTCTCCCAATGTTTGCGCTAACCATTTTTTAATGGCCTTGGCATTTTGCAAAGTCTCAGGCGTTGTAAAGGTCTTTGAATTTATAATACAAAGTGTTGTGGCAGGATCTAATTTTTTTAATAAAGTTGCTAAAGATTTACCGTCGACGTTGGAAATAAAATGCAGGGTGATATCGGTTGTTTTATATTCCTGTAATGCTTCACATACCATGGCAGGACCAAGATCAGAGCCGCCAATGCCAAGGCTAATAATGTCGGTAAAACGTTTACCGGTACTGCCTTTTTTAGCGCCGCTGCGAATGCCTTCTGCAAAAGCCTCTACGCGAGCTAAAACATTTTGAACATCTGATTTAATATTACGGCCATTCACCAGTAAAGGCTCTGGCGTTAGATCACGCAACACCACATGCAACGCTGGTCTTTGCTCAGAAGGATTCACAATTTGCCCTGAGAACATGGCCTTAATTTGTTCGGAAAGCCCTTGTTCTTTGGCAAAGCCACACAATTTTTGCATGGTCTCGGTTGTCACCCTTTGTTTGGAATAATCCAACAGAATATCACCCTGCCGCACAGAGAATCGTGAAAAACGTTCTGGATCCGCTTGAAAGAGATCCTTCAAATGAACTGATGACAGCGATTCGTAATGCGAATAAAGATCTTGCCAACCAGCGCGCTGTGTAGACATTACTTTAACCCCGTTAATTTAATCTTCGTCTTCTTCGTCTTCCTCGTCTTCTTCATCTTCATCCCACTCATCATCATCATTATCGGCATTGATCATAGGCTGATATAAAGAAATTTCTGCAGCGCCTGGATGCGGGTGCGCAATTAATTCCCCTGCCAATTCATAACCTTCTGCAAGCGCCGTTGCGACTTTTTCTTCAAAAAGTTCAATGGCTCGACTGTTACCTTCAATAATTTTATAGGGTTTCATCAGCGTCTCCTTAACTTATGTTCATCATTGGCTTCAACAAATTGTTTCCACCAGGTTGCTACTTTTTGCACTTCTCGTTCGCCGCTTGCAGCACGCAAGCATAAAAAATCAAATCCCGCACGAAAGCGGGGATGTGCATACACTTGCAAAGCTCGTTTTCCGACTCTTTTACTGAATCGAACCTGCAATGTCCAAATCTCACGAATTGCTAATACCAACCGTCTAGAAAGGGCGACCGCACTTTGTTGACGTTGCAGCACCAAGGTACTAGCTTCATAAAAAGCCTGCACATCCGTTAGCCCTTCTGCCATCAAGCGTCTAGCTTCTTCCTGCATAGGGTACCATAAAAACGCAGCCAATAAAAAAGGCAGCGCAACGGGCCTAGCTTCTCTCACCCGGCTATCCGTATCTTTCAGAGCATTTGTGATAAAGCCCTCCACTAATGTGCGGTTTTTTCCGTCTAAACTACGACTCGTCTCTGGAAATAAAATACGAAATAGTCGGTAATGCCGTAATAATTGAAAACTGACCACACCAAAACCGGCTAGAAACATCTTAATGTATTCATCTAATAATCGTGCGGCAGGAACTTGTGTTACGAGGTTGCCCAATTCAAAAATAGGCGTTTCCGTTTCCGGCGATATCTTAAAATTCAGTTTGGCGGCAAAACGAATGGCGCGCAGCATCCGAACCGGATCTTCTCGATAACGTTGATTGGCATCGCCAATCATCCGCAAGCGGCGCGCTTTCAGATCTTTTAAACCATCGACATAATCTCGTACTGAAAAATCATCAATATTATAATATAAAGCATTTACCGTAAAATCTCGGCGAAAAACATCATCAATCAACGTTCCATATACATTGTCGCGTAATATCATGCCTGCTTCAGAATGCACCAAACGAGGATTACTAACATTATCTTTTGGTGAACTCGCACGAAACGTTGCAACTTCTATAATGTGAGATCCAAAATGCACATGCGCTAAACGAAAGCGGCGTCCAATTAAACGGCAATTTTGAAAGAGTTTTTGCACTTCTTCTGGGAGCGCATCTGTTGCAACGTCAAAATCTTTAGGATGCAACCCCAACAATACATCTCTTACCCCACCCCCCACTAAGTATGCCTGAAACCCAGCATCTCGAAGCCGATATAAGACTTTCAATGCCGGTTTACTAATATTAGCGCGGGATACCTGATGTTGTCGGCGAGGGATAATATGGGACTCGAGACCTTTCCCACCCTCGTTTCGCTTCCTCATCCCAATCCAACGTAATATGTGAGTTAACATCTAAAAAATATTTGGCCTCTTGTGGACAACTTTGCTAAGCCCCGTATAATACCACCTTTCCCGCTCCCTTCGTCTAGTGGCCTAGGACGCTGCCCTCTCACGGCGGTAACAGGGGTTCGAGTCCCCTAGGGAGCGCCAACTTTTCCACCCTAAAAAAACAAGTGCCATAGGCTTTTAAATACGCTATAATGCCTCCTATGGCTATACGTATGTGTAGTCATAGATCCAGTCCCAGCAAGATAAGCATCCTGAACGGCTCTTATTTTTGAAGGGGATGGAGTCAATGCAATATGAGTCTCAGGAGACATTTAACATGCAAAATCAATTATTTGTAGGCAATTTAGCCTTTTCGACCACTAAAGAAGAACTGGAAGCAGCCTTCTCAACTTATGGTACGGTGGTTGAGGTTAAAATTCCCATCGATCGAGATACGGGTCGAGTTCGTGGATTTGCCTTTGTAACGTTTGATAATCAACAGGCAGCAGAAAAAGCATTAGCTTTAGATGGTACAGATTTGAACGGCCGTTCGATCCGTGTCAATGTCGCCCAAGAGAAGAAAACAGGAACTGGCGGTGGTGGTCGCAGCGGCGGCGGTGCTCGTAGTGGCGGCGGTGGTCGTGGTGGTCGCTCAGGTGGCGGACATGGCGGTGGTGGAAACCGTGAAGGGGGTTGGTGGTAACTAATCACGCAACCGTCTCAATGGCTGGTGCCATAACACGCACCAGCCCCTTAATGCGTATTTCGTTACATGCAAAAATTTAATCAAATCACACTCTCAGTCATACTCACCCTTTTTGTTATCTTCACCTCCAACACGTTCGCACACTCTGAAACCGAATTTTTAAGCCCCGATAAAGCATTTGTGTTAAAGGCACGGCTTTTGAATAGTCATGACATTGAATTAACTTTTTCCATTGCCCCTGGTTATCTGTTATACCAAAAACACTTTCAATTTCGAACATTGACGGGTCAATCTCTGGCTAATGCGGATATTCCTTTTCCTAGTGCACTCGCCAAACATGATGATGTACTGAACGAAGATTATCTTGCCTATCAAAATCAAGTCAAACTGATAATTCCAATAACTGATCCCAAAGCACAAACGGGTTTATGGGTTCAGTATCAGGGGTGTTCTGAAGGTGGGTTTTGTTATGCGCCCATTGCAAAAAAAGTGATTTTTTCAGTCAATGGCACGATCAATATCACTGAACTTTCTCCCGAACAATTTAAATCTACCTTAACAACAGAGTCAATGGTTCCCGCCGAATCAGAGTCGGATCTCATTGCAGATCAATTGAAAACCGGTGCATTTCCACTCACATTATTAGTATTTCTTGGACTTGGTATTTTATTAGCTTTTACCCCATGCGTACTGCCCATGGTTCCTATTTTAGCCAATATTTTAGTCGGCGAATATACGCCGCTTTCTAGCCGTCGCGCAACCCTGTTAGCAAGCCTTTATGTATTGAGTGTTGCTTTTTGTTATGCAGTTGCCGGAGTTTTAGCAGGTGTCATGGGCGATCATTTACAAGCAGCTTTGCAAAAACCCATTTTTCTGTTGGCCTTAAGTTTTTTATTGTTGGTGTTTGCGCTCGGTCAATTCAATTTGATCCGCATTCATCTTCCACAGATATTTGTTCAGCGGCTCCATCAATTACAGCATAAGCAAAAACAGGGTTCTGTTTTCGGCGCTGTCAGTATGGGGGCAATTTCTGCGCTGATGGCTTCGCCCTGCGTGACGCCTGCTTTGGTTGGCGCGTTAACCTATATAGGGCAAACTGGCAATGCTATTTTAGGCGGCTTCGCTTTGTTTTTTATGGCGCTTGGCATGGGATTACCACTGCTTGTCGTTGCATGCATTGGGAGCCATCTTTTACCTAAAGCCGGTCGTTGGATGCATAGCGTTAAAATTATCACCGGCGTCTTTTTATTATTACTCGCAGGTTCTTTAATTCACCGTGCCTATCCTCACGCCTTTCACCATAACGATAGCGTGATTGCCGAGCGTTTTACCAGGATACAAACAGAACAAGAATTAAAGATTGCACTCTATCAAGCACAGTCCCTCAAAAAAAATGTATTGCTCGACGTCTACGCCGATTGGTGTATTTCCTGCCAGCAATTAGATCAAGAACTGTTTAATAATCCGAGCGTTCTTGAAAGCCTTAAAGACTTTAAATTGCTCCGATTAGATATGACCAAAATCACCAAAGACAACGAGACTTTGCAAAAGAGTTTAGACATTGTTGGACCTCCAACACTCTTGTTTTTTCACCAAAATGGTGAAGAGGCTAGAAACTTCCGCATGGTTGGAAAAATTAAGTCAAACAACTTTTTGATACAAGTTCAACTGTTCCAAAAAGCAGAAGAAAAATAGTTTATTAAATAGCTACAATAACAATTATAAAAAAGACTATACTTCTTTATTCCTCATCTGATTGCTTTCTTATTGTGTTTGGGCTTCTAGGCCTTTTTCGAGTGTCTTTTTCCATCACTGAGTTTTCTCCTGATTGTTCTTGTTCATTCTTGTCTTTTTGATCAATCGATTTTTGTTTTTCTATGGAAGAAACATATTGTGAGTAATTCGATGTAAACGTCGATGACATTGATGTCCCTGAATCTTGTCTCTCACTAAAGTCTCGTTGTAAATCCTCAAGCTTTTTTTCATAATTATAGGCTTCCAGAAAAAGATTTTGGTTTTCACATCAACTCGTTCTCCTACGCGGGCAGATCAATCACAGATAATATGACCCTATTGCATAGGATGTTTTATATTTTTCCCCATCAG
>JAJZUR010000025.1 GCA_021848375.1 Pseudomonadota bacterium
ATAATCTAAAAATCAGCAATGCGTTTGCCAAATTTTATCAAGATATTACCATGAAATTAGGCTCTATCATTGATACCAAGGCACCATTAATTACTAATCTTCAACTACAATTTTCGCCGATTTTAACCAATCTTTCGCGCACAGGTAACATAACCAATGCAAAGCAAGAAATTGAAATATTAACAGGGAAGTTATTTACAGCATTAAAAGAAGCTAAACCCTATAAAACCAAATCTGGTGAACTTTCTCCCTTATTTAAAAATAATAAAAACGCAAAAGATGAATTAAAAAAGTGCATACCCGTTTTAGGCGAGGTAATGACAGAATTCGAGGCAAGCTTAAATGGTATTGAACAAAGCAAACCACTATCGAAGACAGTAGAGCAAAAACAAAAAGTCAAAAATGATTCTTACAGAACAGAGAAGTTAGAAAGCGAAGAAGAAGATGAAGAAGAAAAACAAGCATTTATCGCGCAACAAAAAAAACAAAAACAAACAAAAAAAGAAAATTCCAATTATCTATCCATTAGTAAAGCCATTAAAGCCTCTTATAATGCTCCCAAATTAGCGTCGCTTAAAAAAATTAACATGGACTTTATCAATGTAATAAAAAAAACAGCCAAAGCACCTCGAATACGCGGAATCGAAAATTATATGGACTTAACTTCGACCAAAGCCTATGAAACATATATAAAAGAAACTCAAAAAATAATAAAAGAATGTCGAAACAAATATGCTGACCCAATACAAATTGAAGAGAAGATGAAGGAAGTTTTGAAAAACTTTTTTAACAATATTCTTCACAATAAAGATGCCGAGAAATATTTGGCAACCTTTTATCAAATAACAGAATTAAGCGGGAATTTAAAAACACAATTAAGTAAAATCGTCTCAACTACTGAAAACAGGCCACAATTGGCTATTTTTAGAAATGAAATAGAACGGCTAGGTAAGCTTGTCGATAAGAAAGAAGAAGCATACGTTTCGTTTAAAAATTCCAAACATCCCACTATTGCACCACCTGTTACCCAAAATCCGGAAATCAAAAAACCGAGCAACTAGGGTCCTTAATTTTTACTTGTTTCATAATTCCCTCCTATATGGCTATTGAAAACCTATCCTATACTCATCTGAATGTCGCTTATTTTTGGATGTCAAAATATCCGATTAACTACTCAGAGATTCTATTCACTTATTTAAATCCTGGTGATTCTGTTAAGCTTTGAAAAGTGACATTCACCTTAAAAGAAACCTATGCTAAACTCAAGCTTCTTTTAGGATAGGTACATCTTTTAAATGACTGCACTTACTTGCCCCCACACAGAAGCTTTAGACCGCAGTCAAGCGTTATTAGGACATATTTTATCCGAGATAAAAGCAAATTACGGCAAGATCTCATTTGCCCGCTACATGGAACTTGCGCTCTATGCCCCTGGCCTTGGGTATTACAGTAACGGATCTGAAAAATTTGGGACTAAGGGCGACTTTATTACTGCCCCTCTCCTTTCACCGCTCTTTTCGCACTGCATAGCTCGGCAATGCCAAGCAGTGCTGGATCCTCTGGAGGGGGGAGATATACTAGAAATTGGCGCAGGCAATGGACAAATGGCAGCGGATATATTATTAGCATTAGAACAAGTAGGAAGCTTGCCAGCGCATTATTTTATCGTGGAGCTCAGCGCTGAGTTGCAACTGCGGCAACGTGAAACGATAACCTCTTCATGCCCCCAATTATTACCACACGTACAATGGTTAACGTCATTGCCAGCTGATTTTCGCGGCATCATTCTTGGTAATGAAGTATGCGATGCAATGCCAGTTCATCGCTTTCAAATAACAAAAACGGGCATTCAAGAAATGGAAGTCATCGAAAAAGATGGACAATTAATGCAGAAATTTTCCGCAACAACCAATCCTCAATTAATAGAATTTTATGAATCTAAAAATTGGCCTACTATTCCTTATCAATCTGAAATCAACCTACATCTAAAACCCTGGATCCAAAGCCTAGCAGATATTTTAAAAGCAGGCCTTATTCTGCTTATTGATTATGGTTTTGGGAGATCTGAATACTATCATCCTGATCGCAGCATGGGCACGTTTAAGTGCCATTATCGACATCAACATCATTCAGATGCACTCCTCTACCCTGGATTGCAAGATCTGACAGCACATGTTGATTTTACGGCCATTGCCGAATCTGGTAGTGATGCGGGGCTTGATGTGCTCGGTTATACCCATCAAGCGGCTTTTTTAATCAGTTGCGGCTTAGTCGATTTAGCAAATGCAACTCAATTTAAAACAGAAAAAGAACGTGCCATCCAAAATCATGCTATTCAACAATTAACCTCACCGCAAGAAATGGGTGAACTTTTTAAAGTGATTGCATTAGGGCGTGAAATAGAAGAACCTTTGTTAGGGTTTGAGTTGATGGATAGGCGTTATACGCTATAATGTAAAACTATACTTAAAGCCCATATCACTGTTTACATATAGCTACATGTATATATTCATTATTAGAATTATAAAAAATTTTGATTCCTAATAGAGTTCACGCCTTTGGATAATAATATTTTCATTAAAGATTGATAAGGAATATCTTCTCTATGAGCTAATATTTTAATCTCATTCAATAAATTTTCAGGCAATCGTAATGATATAGTCTCTGTTGATGGTTTTAAATTAGGAAAAGCAGCCTGTTTGGCAGCACTCCAATCAATATAATCTGTAGAATCATGTTTCTTCCAAAAAACAGCCTCTTCAGAACTTGTTTTAAATTTCGGGATTTTTTTAAATTTTTTCATAAATTTCTCGCTCCTTTCTACTCATATTTCGTGCTGAAATTATTCTTATTAATGGTTTCCTTATTGTAAAGGCAATAAATAACTTTCGATTGGCATTTGTCTTTCCCAAGGCATAACACCTTTTTTCCTGCGAAGAATGCTTAGTATCTTCATTCAGTAATAATGGTTTGTTGAAAAACACCTGCTCACACTCCCATGAAGAAACCCCATGTTTTTCTGTATTCTTATTCTGGTTGCCTTTATCCCACTCAAACCCAGAACACTCATCAAGTATTATTTCATCCATTTTTAAATTGTATATTATAAATATATACCAAACAACTTTTATTTTCAAGTTACTATTGGGAAAAGGGTTAACCCACAAAAATACTTGTATATCAACGTAATATGCCAGCAGCCCCCATAAGATTTTTCAAAGATTAAGGAGCCCCCTCCCTGCATATTCTTTATCGCCCTAACGCGTTCTTGATGAAGTTGCACACCCAAAGCTGCGCCGCCTACTCCTGCATTTCCCCAAGAAGTACTTTTTCCAGTTTTTGATATTTTTCTTGAGTCTCGCACCCTTCCTCCCCTATAATTATATTGCAGTCTTCGGGTAATCCACTCCCAGTTAACTGGTGATGAGCCCCAAGGTTTTTGTCCAACTTAAAAATCCAGCATTAACCAAACTCTACTTCTTCACAATATAAATAAGCTACCTTAAATTTTTTTTATGATGTTGATAATCAGTTTTATGTACTAAAGGTTTAAAGCCTGATTGAGCTCAGGATGTGTACGATTCATATTTGCTGATTGAGTTCAGTTTTAATAGAACAAATTATATGATATATTTGATTTGTTGGTTAAGGGTGTTAGGAGTATATATGTTAACTCAAGAACCTTATCAAAAAGCCTGCCAAGAAGCTATTGGTTCAAATATAACTGTATATACAAGTAAAGTAAAGCAAATAAAAGAAAAATGGGCTCATCAAAGTGATAGTACTCCGGCTAGATTGATGGGCAATCTGCTCTCTTCAAATATTCCTCCCTTGTATCATTCTATAGTGGCAGATAATGTAGAATATTTCCGTAAAAATTACGACATAACAAAAGTTAATTCAAATGAACTTTTAGCAATAGCTTGTTTGTGTGGTTCTCAGAAAGTAGCTGATTTTTTATTAAAAAAATTGAATTTAAATTATTTATCGCCCGGATATGAATATATATTAACTTATGCAGCCACATCGAATAATATTGATTGGGTTAAGAAAATTGCTGAAGTAATGTCTCAAGATCAGAAGGAAATTCCAAAAGATTTAGCTGCTTTTGCAGATTTTTCTGTAATTAACACAATAGAAGAAATATTTGAGAGAGGTAAACAATTAGGAAGTTCCAATCATATATAATTATTTAGCATGGCCATTATTTTAATCGATATAATCTGTAGAATCATGTTTCTTCCAAAAACAGCCTCTTCAGAACTTATTTTAAATTTCGGGATTTTTTAAATTTTTTCATACTTTTCTCACTAACTTCTCTATTGCTCTAACCCGTTCTTGATGAAGCCGCGCGCCTAAAGCAGCGCCATCTAAACCTGCATCTATCCAAGGTTTGATATCAACTCCTTTAGCAATTAAATATGCCTGTTTTAAGTGTTCAGGTTGCGGGTAATCCATTTCTTCCCGATCTTTACGGCCTTTGGCGTCCGCCGTGCAGGCGATTAAAAACTTTTCAAATCGTTCGGGTTGTCGGAACACATCTAATCTTTCCAGTGTTTTTAATAATGTAGCGGGTCTTAATTCAAATGCCCGGTGGCAATGCAAGTGAAAGCGGCTCACCAGAATCGCTAAATCGCGATAATCTTTTGGCACACGATAACGCTTACAAAAAGCCTCAATCAATGGTACGCCGCTTTCTTCATGTCCTTTATGACTAGGCAATTCACTTTTTGGGGTAACGCCTTTACCGAGATCGTGACACAATACGGCAAAGCGCGTTATTCGATCTTCCGTTAATCGAGTTGCCAGCTGCAACGCCATCATTACGTGGATTCCGGTATCAATTTCTGGATGATACTTTTCAGTTTGCGGGATACCCCATAGTCTATCGAGATCAGGCCATAATGCTTTCAGTGCGCCACATGCACGTAACACTAAAATAAATTGCGCGGGATCGGCTTCCCCTAATGCACGCGCTAACTCTTGCCAAACCCGTTCAGGTACGAGCATATCCACTTCGCCTGATTCAACCATGCTGTGCATGAGTTCCAGCGTTTCTTCTGCTACCTTAAAACCAAAGGGCGCTAATTTGGCGGCAAAACGCGCCACGCGCAATATTCGCACCGGATCTTCAGTGAAAGCAGAAGACACATGACGCAGAACTCTATTGTTCAGATCTTGTTGTCCTTGGAAAGGATCAATAATTTCCCCCGTGACGGACTCTGCTATAGCATTAATTGTAATATCGCGACGCGATAGATCTTCTTCTAAGGTTACTTCAGGCGCTGCGTAACATTCAAAACCATAATAACCTTTGCCCGTTTTACGTTCCGTACGCGCTAGTGCGTATTCTTCATGGGTTTCGGGATGTAAAAAAACGGGAAAATCTTTGCCGACTTGTTTATAACCTTGCGCTAAGAGCGCTGCAGGGGTTGCGCCCACTACCACCCAATCTTTTTCTTGTATGGGTAAACCTAACAATTTATCCCGAACAGCGCCGCCCACTAAATATACTTGCAAAATTTATCTTCCTTCCGGGATCAATCACTCTACCATTTCACTGCTGATTAATTTTAACCCCAGTAACACTAAAACTCCACCGGTAAAACGCTCTAACCAATGTTTGAGAGACTCGATCTTTTGACCGATTACAGGACTGGTAAAGAATATGGCCACCAAGGTAAACCAAAGTAAGGCCATAAAACTTATCCAAAAACCATACCCTACCTGCGTTAAAAAAGGGGTTGTTGAAGATAGAAAAACGGAAAAAAAGCTTAAGAAAAATAAATACACTTTAGGATTTAACAAACTGGTAAACAACCCGCTGTAAAAACCTTTCTTACCCTGTGCAACAGCTGCAACTTCTTCGTCTGCTGTTACTCGTGGTTCAACACGTTTTGCGCGCAAACCCTTATACCCTAAATAAATTAAATAGGCCGCCCCTAAAATTTTCATGCCCGTAAAAACAACGACTGATTTTGCAATAATCACCCCAATACCCAATAAATTAACCGCCACATGACACAGATTGGCGAGACCAATCCCAAATGCAGCGTATACACCGGATGAACGACCATTACTTAGGCTATTTTTCACCACAATGGCAAAATCTGGCCCAGGGCTGATGATCATTAACGCGGCGACTAGGGTTAATATGATAAATTCAGTCATGGGAAATCCAAACTACAAACCAGACAAATAACGATTACATAATTCAGAAATGATGTCAATGATGCCGGCACCATCAGCGCAGTATATGTAATGCGAGTTTAGGATCCCATCGTTTGGTTTTATAGCGCAAATAAAAACACAGCGCATTTAAAAGACCATAAATAGCACAGATAATCCAAGTGATGATGGGGGATCCCTCCCAATAACGCACACAAAAATAGGTGGGTAAAATCGAAAATATCCACGGACCCACACCACTGATGAGCATCACATATTTGGTATCTCCTGCGGCTGTTAATATGCCAGAAAAAAGCCATGCAATTCCATCTAATAAAAAGTAAACCCACAACCAGGCCATGGCAAGATGAAGCATATCTTTCAATTCTTCATTCACCACCAGAACGCTGTCTTGCTTTAAAAAGAATTGCGCCAAATTATCTGGAAATAAAAAGAGGGGAATCATCAAGACTATCATCAACGCCAAAATAATTTTGATCCCCGAGCGTAACGTTGCGCCTAGGATTTCTTCACGGTTGGCGCCGATATAATTGGCAGCGACTGTTGTAACGCCTTTTTGTAATCCTAAAAACCCAAATCCGAATAACACGAAAAAACTATCTCCTATCGTATAAACCGTGAGATGTCCTTCACTAACGGACGCTAAAAACTGTGCCAAAACACTCCACGCAATTGCATCAAAAATATAAGATAACGATGCAGGCAAGCCTACCCGAAAAATATGCATAAACAAAGACGGTTTAAAACGCCAGCAATTCGTCGCATATTTCTCTCGATATTGTTTTTGTAAAAATAGACCGAACAACACCAGAGCCTGAAGCGATTGTGCAACGCCTGTCGCAATGGCTGCGCCTTTTGCACCCATTGCAGGCAGCAAATCGTCTACACCAAAAATTAACACAAAGTCTAAAACAATATTGAATAAGTTACTTAGAATGGTCGCACTCATCACTAATTTGACTTGACCCCGCCCCACAAAAAACGAAGATAAGGCGGCAACCAGTGGAAACGTCGGACCAAATAGCATGAGCGTTTTAAAAAAGGGGATCCCATCGGCCATATAATCTGGATTGGGAATGAGATAAGCGCCTGCAAAAAGGCCAATTGGGATAAACAAAAAGCCGGTCAGAACCGAAAACCAAATCATCTGCCAAACGGGTTCCCCCATTTGCTTTGATTTTGCCGCTCCATTATATTGGCCAACAAATACCTCAGAAATGGCGGCAATGCCCATCGTCCCAAATTGAAAAATGCTAAAGGTAATCCAGGCAACCACTGCAGCGTTCATGGCTCGGGTATCGTAGTGCGCCAAAATAAGCCGATCTAAAAAGATCATCACATTGACCGACATCATGGAAAGAATGAGCGGATAGGAAATGGTCCATAGTTCGTGGACGCTCCCTTCAGTGTATCGCGTAAGCTGACCCCTGAAATTAATCATTGCTAAAAATATTGCCTCCCGTGAGGTACACATCAAAGCGGCAACTCCTGCCTTTTATAACAAAACTAGGAGTCATATCGAGTAACCTTGGGGCATCACTCGATCGCTTTACCACCACTCGCCTTTTCGCCTTCTGCAACGCCAAAGCAAGAAGCTTATCCGCATCACTATCTTCTCCTACTATATCACGTATGATACGCATTTCTATTTTGGTCAAGGCGCTTTTGAATTTAGGTGGAAACATCGGATCTAAATACACCACCTCTGGCGTTTGATCCACTGATAAATTCTGCAGGATTTCTACCGCATCTGCTGCCATCACGTCCATTAACTTGACTGTTTGGAGCAACTGAGGATCTTGTGCGGCACGTTGTAAGCCATCCTGTAATAAAGCACACATTACCGGCGAGCGTTCTATGAGCCGCACCCCGCAACCCAAAGACGCGAGTATAAAAGCATCACGTCCCAGTCCCGCTGTCGCATCTAATACCGTTAAGGTTTCTTTCACTGTTTTAAAACCCATTGCTTTTGCAATGGCTTGGTTTTTGCCGCCCCCGTGCAGGCGACGATAGCCAAACGGCCCTCGAATAAATTCAGCGGACAGCGGTTTGATTTGAAAATTCGGGGGGGAACAGAGTTGTAGCCGATCGGGTGTTACCTGCAACGCATAGGCATCTTGAGGTAGTTCTTCTGCTCTGGCGAGCGGAAGCTGCAGTTCTGCTGCAAGTGCTGCCGCACGAGGTTCACAAGTGGTTTCTAAACAGGTAACCCAAATCTTATATTTATTTGTTGAGCTTATTGGATTTGATTTGAAAACAAAGCCTCCACAAAAGAATCAGCCTCAAAAGTACGCAGATCATCAATGCCTTCTCCAATCCCAATAAAACGAATTGGGATTTTTAAGGATCTTGCAATATTAAAAATGATGCCTCCTTTTGCAGTGCCATCTAGTTTCGTCAGTATGATCCCAGTGACCCCTAAATCATTTTGAAATTTTTTGGCCTGTAACAACGCATTTTGACCAATCCCCGCATCAATCACCAATAAAATTTCATGAGGCGCCAGGGGATCAAATTTGCGTATAACCCGCACCACTTTTTTTAACTCTTCCATCAACGATTCTTGAGTATGTAACCTACCGGCTGTATCCGCCAATAAAATATCCATGTTTTTGGCCTTGGCAGCTTGCAAAGCATCAAAAATCACAGAAGCGCTATCAGCCCCCGTGTGTTGCGCAATCACGGGAATATCATTACGTTCTCCCCAGACTTTTATTTGCTCAATCGCAGCAGCTCTAAACGTATCCCCCGCGGCTAGCATTACCTTTTTGCCTTCTTGTTGGAACTTTTTGGCAAGCTTGCCAATGGTGGTGGTTTTGCCCGCACCATTCACCCCAATCATTAAAATCACAAAGGGCCTTATCCCTGCTGTTAACGTGAGTGGTTCAGCAGAACTTTGTAATGCTTGCTGCAGATCTGTTTTCAATGCCAACGCTAAACACTCAGAATCTTTTAACTCTTGGCGTCCCAAGCGCAGGGTGAGATCTCGCATAATATCTCGAGTGGATTCCACACCCACATCTGCCGTTAACAAAAAAGTTTCTAATTCTTCTAAGAGGGCTTCATCAATAACCTTCTTTCCAAGAAATACATTCGCTAATCCGGTTGAGAAGACAGCACGAGTACGGCTCAAACCTTCTTTTAGACGCGCCCACATCCCGCCCGTCGATGGGGCTGGTGTTGCAGTTGTCGGTTCTGTCTGACGTTTTTTAAAAAAATCTAGCATGTTGACTATCTTCAACGGTTTCCCAACATTCAAGCATAACGTAACCCTCTATTCAAACCAATGCAAACCTCTTATAATTTGCAGCTACACTATATTAATTGCGACCTGAAACCTAAACCGACGGATGGTAAACCTATGCAAAAATTGCACCTAATACTTTTCGGCTTCTTAATTGCGATCAATAGTTCAACCTTTGCTGCCACATCCACAAATACAATACCAGATAACACCCATGAATACAAGCTAGATAATGGACTGAAGATAATTGTCAAAGAAGATCATCGTTCGCCGTTGGCGGTGGTGCAAGTGTGGTACAAAGTCGGCGGCAGTTATGAACATGATGGCATCACGGGCATTTCGCATGCTTTAGAGCACATGATGTTCCGCGGCACGAAACTTCACCCTAAAGATGAATTTGTGCGCTTTATTTCCATTAACGGAGGCGATCAAAATGCCTTCACTACTGATGATTTTACCGCTTACTTTGAAGAAATCGATAAAAATCAATTAAAACTCTGCTTAGAACTCGAAGCCGATCGCATGAATAATCTTGAATTATCTGAAGAAGCTTTTGAACAAGAAATTAAAGTGGTGCGCGAAGAACGCCGTCTGCGCGTCGATGACAATCCAGAGGCCTTAACGTTTGAACGTTTAGGCGCTGCGGCACATATCAGCAGTCCTTATCATCACGATACCATTGGTTGGATGAACGATTTGGAAAATATGAAAGTGGAAGATCTGAAGAAATGGTACAAAACCTGGTATGCTCCAAATAATGCAATCTTAGTCGTTGTGGGCGATGTTAATCCGGAAGAAGTGTATACGTTAGCGAAAACCTATTTTGGTCCACTCAGTCCCATTGAAATTCCTAAATTAAAGCCGAGAAAAGAGATCCCGTTCATGGGTAAACGCTCCGTACAAGTGGAAGGCAATGCGACAGTTCCCCGTTTATTCATGGGTTACAATGTACCTTCTCTCGTCACGAATACCGATCAAAATGAACCTTATGCTTTGTATGTACTGCTCATGGCCTTAGATGGCGGCAATAGCTCACGATTTTCTCGCGATTTGATTCGCCAACAGGGTCTTGTTGCGAATATTAACTCTTGGTACAATCCCTTCACTTTACATGATCCTTTGCTGCTGTTTTCAGCAATCCCCACCCAAAATCATACGGTAGCGGAATTAGAAACGGCCTTTACCAAACAAATTGAAAAACTACAAACAGAATTGCTTTCCGTCGAAGAATTAGCACGCGTTAAAACAAATGTGATTGCGGAGCACACTTTTAGCCATGATTCCATGTCCGATCAGGCTACAGAATTAGGCATGATGGAAGCGGTGGGTCTTCCTTGGCAATTGGCCAACACTTATCCGGATCACATTCAAATGATTACCGCAGAACAAGTGCAAAAAGTGGCACAAAAGTATTTGATCCCGACCCGCCTCACCACGGCGGAATTAATCCCTCAGAAATCTGGAATGTAATGCTTATGAAAATCCGAACACTTGCTATTCTTATCTTTGTCTTAGTTTTACCCGTCACGCTTTATTTTTTACCTCACCATCAGCAAGTAGAATTAACTCCTAATAAGCAAACCGCCACGGCAAAAGAAAGCGCTTTACCCACGAGAACAACCGAATCTCTACTCCCCATTCAACATTGGGTAACCGCGAATGGCGCAAAGATCTATTTTGTGGCAACGAATGGGATCCCGATGGTCGATATTCAAGTGAACTTTGATGCGGGATCCGCAAGAGACGGCGCCAAACCCGGATTATCACAATTTTGTGTGGGCATGCTGAATGAAGGGGCAGCGGATCTCAACGCCGATCAAATCGCAGATCAATTTGAAAACCTTGGCACGGTCTTCAATAACACCAATAATCGAGATAGAACCATCCTCTCGATCCGTTCCTTAAGCGAACCCAAATTTCTAAACCCAAGTGCCTCGTTACTGGCAACGCTTCTTAGTCAACCGACCTTTCCAGATCCAAACGTTGAACGGGTGAGAAATGAAATATTGGTGGATATTAAACGTAATCTGCAAAAACCCAGTGTGGTTGCAAGCCAGGCCCTTTTCAAAGCCATCTATCAAGATCATCCTTACGCACACCCGATTTCTGGTACAGAAGGGAGTGTTGCAACCATTACGAAAAATGATCTGGTAGCATTTCACCAACAATATTATGTGGCGACAAATGCAACGATAACAATTGTTGGGGGAATTACCAAAGAAGCCGCAACGGATTTGGCCAAACTATTGTCTGAAAAGTTACCGAAGGGCAGCAAGGCGGTTGCGCTGCCAACGGTTCCTACTCTCACCAAAGCCGTTGAGCAAAACATTCCCTTCCCAACCGAACAAACGCATATTTTAACGGGTCAACCTTGCGCGGCGGAAGGTGATCCAGATTATTTTGCTTGGTTGATTGGGGATTATGTTTTAGGTTCCAATCAATTAAATTCCCGTTTGTTCAAAGAAATTCGGGAAGATCGGGGATTAGCTTACAATGTTCGTAGTGGAATATTATTTTTACAACAACCAGGACCCTTTGTTATACAGCTTCAAACTAAAAATGAACAAACTAAAGAGGCCATTGGCATTCTAAAAGATACGCTAACGCGTTTTGTAACAGAGGGCCCAACGGATAAAGAAGTGAGTGATGCAAAGCTTGGCATTGCGCGTGGATTGCCGCTGGAAATTAATGACAATCATAAGATAACCAATTTTGTTTCTACCTTAGGTTTTTATAACTTACCGCTCGATTATTTAAATACCTACATAAAGCGCCTTGAAGCGGTTTCCCTCCAAGATATTAAAACCGTCTTTCAAAAACGCATTCATCCTAACGATATGGCGCTTATCGTCGTCGGATCGAATCCCAATTGAAGCGAAATCAAGTTCGAGTAATTGGGGGAAAATGGCGGTCGCGTCAAATTCACTTTCCCGATTTGCCAGGCTTACGCCCTACCCCAGATAGGATCCGCGAAACGCTCTTTAATTGGCTCGCTCCTCATATTGTTGATGCCCGTTGTCTCGATTTATTTGCAGGCAGCGGCGCATTTGGATTCGAAGCCTTATCCCGCGGCGCACGTCATGTCATATTGGTTGAACAAAATCCTGCTATTATTATCGCATTACAAAAAAATGCGGACATTTTTAAAGCAGATCAACTCGACATTATCCAACAGGATGCTTTATCATGGTTAAAATTAGACAATCATCATACCCCTTTTGATATCATCTTTTTAGATCCTCCTTATCAGGCAAAATTATTGCCTTCTGTTTTTGTCTTACTCGAAACCTACGGATGGTTACATGTTAATTCATTCATATATTTTGAAGCCGATTATCCGTTAGCCGAAACTGCCCTGCCACCTCATTGGAAACTAGTGCGCGAAAAAAAAGCAGGAAATATCTATTATTTTTTAGCCCAAAAAATATCCTAGGCTCGACAAATACACCAAATATCTACTGTCTGTATCCCGCTGTCTTTTAACATTTTGGCCATGGCTTTCACGGTACTCCCTGTCGTCACCACATCATCCATGATCGCAACATGTTCATAGGGCAAAGGAGTAACCAATTGAAAAGCCTTATTCATATTTCGAATCCGTCTACCTTTATTAAATTGCAATTGTGAAGGCGTTTTTCGTACGCGTAAACATACATTGTGTAAGATTGGGATATTAGAATATTTTTTTAGTGGCCATAATAATTCTAATGCCTGATTAAATCCTCGCGATCGTAGGCGGGAGGAATGCAGCGGTACGGGTAATATCACTTCTGGCTTGGATCGGTTTTTGTACCAACTCAATTCGACTTGCTCTACCAATAATTCCCCCAAGACCCTGCCATTTGCTAGCTTTCCGCCAAATTTTAATCCTGCTATTAATCTTGTCACCGGAGGATCATAACTAAAAAGCGCGCATAAGCGATCAAAGGATGGGGGAGATGTGATACAGTATTGACAATAAACAGAATCTACCCCAGCATCGATAAATAACCCACATCGAAAACATCTTTCTTCTAACCAGGGTAAGGAGTGCTTACACAGCGCGCAGAGATCGATATCTTCTGTAGTCGTCTCACCGCAAATACTGCAGATGTGTGGGAATAGCCATTGTTCTATCCTACTTAACATGCGACAATTATCCTATGGAATTAAAGATCTCACATACAATAAAACAGCAAATTGCCCGAAATTTCAGTCGTGCAGCTGCCACTTATAATCAAACCGCTATTTTACAACAAGAAGTTGGATCGCGGTTACTAGAACGTTTAGATCTCATTAAAATAGATCCCAAGATCATTCTCGATATGGGATCAGGTACCGGTTTCCATGCCGAGGCACTAGCAAAAAGATATCCAACCGCGGATATCCTTCAGTTAGACATTGCTAAAGGTATGATAGATTTTTCTAAAGAGTCCTTACCCTCAGCAAAACAACACTATGTTTGTGCTGATGGTGACTATTGTCCACTAAAAAACCATAGCATTGATTTTGTATTCTCGAATTGTGCCTTGCAATGGTTTTTTGATCCGCAATTTGTACTAGCAGAAATGCGCCGGATATTAAAACCTGGCGGGCTGCTGCTATTTTCAACCTATGGTCCGGATACGTTAAAAGAACTTCGCGATAGCTACGCCGCCTTTGATGCAGGGGATTTTGTCAATACGTTTTTAGATATGCACGATATTGGCGATCTGTGCCTGCACGCCGATTACTCGGATCCCGTCATGGACATGGAAACCCTAACGTTAACATATAAAGACGTGATTACGCTTCTAAAAGATCTCAAATTCATGGGATCACAAACCATTCACGGAGCCAAACCCCGGGGCCTTGCAACCGAAGGTAGATTTGCACGACTACAAAAAGCCTATGAATTGCACCTAACTTCTTCACTCATTTTACCTGCCACATTTGAGATAATTTATGGCCACGCTTGGATCCCGCTGGAATCTCCATTGCATCGAGCAGACAATAATGGAAATATTTATATCCCCATTGAACATATTCAATATCTCAAATAATAATCATTCCTATTTAATTTGCCTGGTAATATCAGGGTAATAGTTCGGTAATACCCCATAAGTCTATTTTTTTTATTTTTAATATGATACAGT
>JAJZUR010000155.1 GCA_021848375.1 Pseudomonadota bacterium
GACCGGGAGCTATGAATTGATAAAGTAAAAATTGAGCGCCGGGGGCACAGTGGATAGCGCGGTCCCCTCCTAAGGGACAGGTCGGAGGTTCAACTCCTCTCCGGGGCACCAATCACAAAGTGGTATCAAACACCAATTCTGCTTAGATAAGCTTCGCTAAATCACAATCCCAGGGATGATATTTCTCAAGGAGAAATAAAATCATTGAAAAAATAATCATAAAAATGATAGCGACAACGTAAAAAGGCAGATCAAACAACACATCAAATGTTAATTTTTGCTGTGGCCCCATCGCTAAGATCGTATCTTTAAACCAGGGATTGAGTTTAATAAAAGCAATCGAGCCGCATAAGGCACCTACCAAAGTCGCTAGGCTATCTTTGTAGCCAGCGCCAATTTGTGCAAATAATGTTCCAGGACAACTACCAGCAAGCGCTATTCCACCTCCTAACAATAATCCACCCACGATATCCGCCGCATAAATCGTTGTTTTCCAATTGAGTCTTTCAAAACCAGCCGTAAAAAAAACTGAAAAAATAATTAAACTGGTGATAATTGCAGTCAGAAAAACCTTCAACATGGTGAAATTTCGGAATTGAAATTGACCGATGATAATACCTGGCTCCATCACTTTCGATTTTTCAAGCAAAAAACCAAAGACAATGCCCATTAAAATACCAAGACATAACACACTCACGATACTCATCCATCACCCCTTAAATTTTCTTATAGAACAACGCTATCAGGATACCGCCCACAAACATAGAAACGATAACGATCATCGAACCAATCGAAAGTAATGCTATACCTGAAATTCCATTGCCACTCGTGCAGCCTGCGGCAAGACGAGCGCCCATCAGCATGATAAAACCGCCAAGAAATCCCATCAACGCCCGTTTACCTAACGTTCGAATGCCAACCAATTTATCCCACGCTTTTGAAATCGCTTTCCTTTTGATATGGGCAAGCCGCACTGAAAAAAAAGCGCCTATCACAATACCTACGACAAAACTTAACTGCCACCAGCTTTTGTCCGATGGAAAGCAGGCAGCAGACATTTGTGTATTCGTTTCTATCCAAGAAAGCATCGAACACGCAACACTGTTATAAGAACCCGACGTTCCAATGGAACCATGCAAAAATAGGAAAACGGGAATTTGCAATAATCCTATACCGATGCCAGCAACGTAGGGTGACCAATATTTAGATTTCAAATAATTCATAGTACCAATACTCATCCAAAAAGAATATTTTAATGATAAGCTAAAAAATGTCAAAATTTATTTGGCTAGATTAACACCTTGGAAGCTTTGGAAGCTAGTGAAGATATTTTGAGGAATGGCCATCTTTTTCTAATAAACGTCTCAAGCGCCTTAGCCCGTCAGTTTGAATTTGTCGCACACGTTCTCGCGTAATACCCATTTCAGCACTTAATTCATCCAAAGTGCTAGAGTTAAACCCCTGTAAGCCATAGCGGCGCACAATAACTTCTTTATATTTGGGTGGTAATTTTGCTAACCACTCTGAAATAAATTGCGCTTGTTTTTCATGCTCCGCTGCATCTATCGGATCTTCGCTAATTTCATCCGGAATACTTTCAATATACGAATGCTCTGCATCGTAATCTTGTTCTGAATCAACTGAGGTCTGTCCTTCAAACATGGTGAAATAATGTTCGACTTCCAAAGGCGAAATCTCCATTTCCGCTGCAATTTCTTCAATACTCGGATAATGGCCTAAATCATAAGTCAAGTACTTTACCGCTTTAAAACAATTGCCAATGTCTTTTAGAATATGGATCGGCAATCGAACCATTCTCGCTTGATTCATGACTGCGCGATCAATGGCTTGTCTAATCCACCAGGTGGCATACGTTGAAAAACGAAAACCCCGTTCTGGATCATATTTTTCAACGGCATGAATTAAACCTAGATTACCTTCTTCGATCAAGTCCGAAAAAGAAACACCGCGGTGTAAATAGCTACGGGCAATCTTAATCACCAAGCGCAGATTACCTTCAATCATTTTTTTACGCGCACTTCGATCGCCTTTTTTAACCCTGCGCGCTAAATCTACCTCTTCCTCAGCGGACAATAACTTGTGCGATCCAATTTCACTGAGATAAATTTGTGTAACATCCCGGTAATTTTGTGGGAATCTGAATCGATCATAGGCCATAACTGCACCTTCTTCGTTACTGTATACTCATATTTGACCTCAGATAACGCAGAAGTTTCAGTTTTTGATGCATCTCCACCCAATATATTATCCAGGTTGAAAATTAGAAATTTTGATTAGGGTTTTGCGCAATAATGGTTCAATTTTTGGACCGCCCCATCGAATCAGCGCTGCAATCAACAAAAAACGCAATGACCGGCCAACAATCGTTGCAATTAAAAACCAACTAAAGGCTAATTGCATAACACCTGAACTAATGGTGAAGATCTTGTACGGAATAAACGGCGTCAAACATCCAAAGAGAATGGCCCAAAACCCCCAGCTCTGAAACCATTCGACCGCCATTTGATAATGACGCGCATATCCCATCCATTCAATAAACGGCTGGATAATGGCTTCATAGGCAAAATATCCTAGCCCATAGCCAACAATACCTCCCATAAATGAAGTGACAATAATAATGG